>QGUH01001249.1 GCA_003242355.1 Pseudomonadota bacterium | reverse complement strand
CCGCTGTCGGCTTGCCAGCGCACGATCATCCCGGGAGTGCCGGACACCGGCGTGTCGAGCTCGCGGGGGTACGGCTGCGGCGGCTCGATCGTCTCGACGGCCTCGAGCGTGGTCTCGTCGAGCCGGAACGCGCCCCAGCCGCCGTAGCGCGCGTGGTACCAGCGTTGCGAGAGCGTTCCGTCGGGCTGCACCCTGACGCCCTCGACTTCGATCTCGAAGACGAGCGTGCCTTGGCCGCCGAAGTCCCACCGATAATCCCAGTTGGAAGTCTGGTGGACGACCCAGCGCCCGTCCTCGAGCCGCGCGTTGTAGAGCTGCGTGGCGCCGCGCGCGTCGTACTTGTGATAGACGATCACGGGGCGGTTCTTCGAATCGAAGCCGACCTTCGTGTTGTTGTTGATCATCCCGCCGCGCACCGGCACCGGATCGACGATGTCGCCGTCGGCGAGGCGAATCGGGAGCGTGAGCGGCCTGCCCGCGCCGCTCTCCCAATTGACCAGATCCCGAGTGCGCGCGTACGAAAGGTCGTGGTTCGTGGCGGCATCCGGCGTGTCGCGCCAGACCCAGACGAGGTGCCAATAGCCATCGGGGCCTTGCACGGGCCCGACCGGATACGCGTTGCGGGCGCCCTCGCCGTCCGTGAGCGGTGTATCGAGCAGCCGCTCCCAGCGGCGCGCGGCGCCGTCGTACACGTTGAAAATGTGATTGCCGTTTCCGCTCCCCCCGTCGCGGTACGCGAAGATCAAGGAGCCGTCCGGACCGTGGAAAAACTCCGGATACGTGCAGCTCTGCTCGTTCCTGCCCACCATCGACGTGACGCGCTCGAACGACTGGACGTCGAACGGCTTCGTGCTCCGGAAGTAGATGAGCGGCACGTTGTGCATGTTGCCGGAGACGTGCAAAAACCCGTTCTCGTCGAGGGCCATGGCCACGTAGTTGTGGCTGTCCCACCCGAGCGTCGTGGGCAGGTTCACGAAGTCCCACTCGCGCCGATCGAGCGTGCGTGCCGCGACGGTGAGCTTGCGATCGCGATCGTAGAAGGCAGCGAACTGCCACTCGTCGCGCGTCACGAGCGCGAACTTCACGGGATGGCCCGACCACACGCGCGTGATCGGGATCACGTCCGCAATGGGCTCGAGCGCTGCGTCGCCTCCCTCGCCTGCGGCAGCGCCGCCGCCGGCGACACCGCCCGCGCCGCCCTGAGTTCCTCCCGAACCGCCCTGCGGCGTTACTCCGGCGCCTCCAGCGCCGCTCGCGTTTCCCGCGCCGCCTGCGCCCGCGCCGCCGAGCGCTCCTGGAGTCGAGCCCCCAGCGCCGCTCGTGCCCCCTGCGTTCGAGCCGCCGCTCGCGTCGATACCGCCCGTCGTGCTCGCGTCGCCTCCGGCCGGGGACGTGCCACCCGACGGAGCCGCGCCGCCTTGTGTGCCAATCCCGCTCTTGCCGCCACTGCCCGAAACGCCTGCGTGGCCGCTGGCTCCGCCAGATCCCGCACCCTCCGTGCCTCCGATTGCAGCCTGGTCGGCAGGAGGCGCCGGCGTTCCACAAGCGGCCGCGAACAACGCGATCGCGCATCGGCGCTTGCCGAAATGACCCTGCCGACGCAACGCACGACCCATCGGCCCGAGGAGTAGCACGAGGGCTCCCCCCGACGGCCGGACGGCCCCGGGGGAGCGGGAGGGCCGGGTTTCGGGGGACCGCACCGGCCCCCCGCACCGTCGCGCCGCCGCGGGGGGG
>QGUH01001248.1 GCA_003242355.1 Pseudomonadota bacterium | reverse complement strand
CGTCGATTGCGGCGGAAGCTGCGGTCCGACCTGCGGCTACCAGCAGATGTGCAGCGGCAGCGGCGATTGCATAAGCCGGCATTGCGCGGACGGGCGGTGCGCGGCGCCCACCTGCGACGACGGCATTCGCAACCAGGGGGAGAGCGACGTGGACTGCGGCGGTTCGAGCCCCTGTGACCGCTGCGGCTCCGGGAAGGCCTGCATGACGCACGGCGACTGCGCGAGTGGCGCGTGCGTGGAAGGCAAGTGCGTCGCCGGGAGCTGCGAAGACGGCGTGTTGAACGGCGACGAGACCGACATCGACTGCGGCGGAAGTTGCCCGAAGTGCGTCGCCGGCTTCGCTTGCAGGACGGGCGGCGACTGCCAGAGCGAGATCTGCCTGACGAACACCTGCCAGCTTCCGACCTGCAGCGACGGCCTGGCGAACGGGAACGAGACGGACGTCGACTGCGGCGGCGCGTGCGCGCTCAAGTGTGGTTCGAATCAGGCCTGCCGGAGTGACGCGGACTGCGCGAGCAAGGTCTGCGAAGCCGGGCGCTGTCAGTCTCCGAGCTGCGAGGATGGCGTCGCGAACGGCGGCGAGACCGGTCGGGACTGCGGCGGCGTGAGCGACTGCGGCCCGTGTCCGGCTGGTGAGGCCTGCGCGACGAACGCGGATTGCGAGCCGGGCCTGTTCTGCCACCCGAAGAACTCGGTGTGTGCGACCGAGGGCTGCGGCGACGGCTTGAAGAACGGGAGCGAAACCGACGTCGACTGTGGCGGAAGCTGCTCGACCAAGTGCGACACGGGGCAGGGCTGCGCGGTCGCGGCGGACTGCGTGAGCAACAATTGCACGGGCCCGCAGGGAAGTCGGACGTGCGCCGCGCCGACCTGCGACGACGGCATTCGCAACCAGGGCGAGACGGACGTGGACTGCGGCGGTCCGAATTGCCAGGACTGCGCCGACGGCAGGAACTGCAGCGCCGGCTCCGACTGCACGAGCGGCGTCTGCGGCGGCGGCATCTGTCAGGTGCCGACGTGCGGCGACGGCACCAAGAATCAGGACGAGACGGACCGCGATTGTGGTGGCTCGTGCGACGACCCGTGTGCCGACGGTCAGGGCTGCGTGTTGCCCCGCGACTGCGACAGCACGGTGTGCTCGACCACGTGCCAGCCCAATCAGTTCGCGGCGCTCTACCGGAACTTCGACGACAACACCGGGGACTCGGAGATCAAGGCCGAGGTCGGTATCGCGAACTTCTCGGGCGAGAGCATCGATTCCGGCGACATCAAGCTTCGCTACTATTTCACGAGCGAGAGCCAAGGAGCCGACGAGGTCGCCTGTTTCGCCGTGGCGGGCGGGCCCGCGGGCGCCGATTGCAACGACCGGGTCATTGCTTTCGGAACGGAGAACGGCTCCTCGTACGTCGAGCTCGCCTTCAAAGCGGGCGCCTTCACGGTGCCTCACCAGGGCACGACCGGGACGTTCCAGCTGCAGATCCACAAGGCGGATTGGAAGAACCTCGACGAGACCAACGACCATTCGTTCGACCCGGCCCGCACGACCGTGGGCGAGAACCGGAACATCACGGTTTACCGGCGCTCGGGCTCGAACTGGACGCGCGTCTACGGCCTGCCGCCGCCACCGCCGGCGCCCACGCCGTGATTTTTTCGGGCGCCTCGGTCGGCGGGGGGATATTCACCCCTCCGACGGGAAAGGGGGAAGGAGGAATCGGTTGGGCACGTGCTACCTCACCC
>QGUH01000238.1 GCA_003242355.1 Pseudomonadota bacterium | reverse complement strand
CCGCGCCCCCCCGGGCCCGGCCCCCCGCGCGGGGGTAGGCCCCCCGGGCCGACCCGCCCCCCCCCGCCCCCCGGGCGGGGGGGGCCGCCGCGCGGCGGCACCGCGGGGGGCATTGGCCGCGGCGCGCGGAACGCGGGCGACCGCCGCGAACGCCCCGAGGCGCGCACCGAACGGAGGCGCAGCGAGACGCCGGGCGCCGAGCAGCGGCTCCGGGCGTCCAATCCCCAGCAGCGCGCGCAGAAACCAGAGGCAGCCCGAACGCGCCCCGCCGAAGCCGAGCCCGCAGTGCGGGTCGCGCCCGCAGCGCAAGCCGCAGAAGGCGCCGCCTCCGCTGCCGAGCGACCACCTTTCGAAGCCGACGGGGCCGAGGCGGCAGCCGTGTCGGCGGCGCGCCGGTCGTTCCCGCCACCCGCGGCGCGTGCGAGCGAAGCGCCTGCCGATTACGGAGAGAACGGGCCCGAAAGCTATCCCGATTTCGACGAAGAAGTTCCCGAGCTCGGCATCGGCACGCGCGTCGTGCCCCCTCACCTGCGCTTCGACTCGGAAGCAGAAGGGGTGGTGCCTTCATCGACGCGCCCCTCGAGCAGCTCGCCGCCGCCCGAGCCATCCGGCGATCTCGAGGCGCAGATCCGCGCGCTCGAAGCACGGCTCGACGGGCTCATTCGGCGCGCGGGGCTCAGCGACATCGACGTGAGCCCTTCGGGTTCGCGGAGCTCCGCGCCCGCGGCGGCCGAGCCGGAGCCGCTCGCTTCCCGCCCGCCCGCGGCGCCGCCGGCCGCGGTCGCGGCCAAGTACGTGGCACGGCAGTGGAGCCGCGAGGCGCTCCGCAGCCGTTTCGAAGAGATCGACGATTTCGGCCTCGATCCCGCGTTCGAAGCGCGCGTCCGCCCCGTCTTGGATTTGCTCTATCGGCGCTACTTCCGCGTCCAGGTGGAGGGGCTCGAGCACGTGCCCTCCTCGGGCGCCGCGGTGATCGTCGCCAATCACTCGGGGACCTTGCCGCTCGATGGCGCGATGCTGCGCACCGCCATCCGCCTCGATCACCCGAGCGGGCGCGACCTGCGCTGGCTCACCGAAGACTTCGTGTTTTATCTCCCGTTCGCGGGCGTCGTGCTCAATCGCATCGGCGCCGTGCGCGCCTGCCCGGAGAACGCCGAGCGGCTGCTCGAGCAAGACGCGCTCGTCGCCGTGTTCCCCGAGGGCCTGCACGGCATCAAGAAACTGTTCCGCGAGCGCTATCGCCTGCAGCGTTTCGGGCGCGGCGGCTTCATCCGCCTCTGCTTGCGAACGCGCGCTCCGCTCGTTCCGTGCGCGATCGTCGGCGCGGAGGAAGCGAACCCGCTGCTTTATCGGATCGACTGGCTCGCCGAGATCGTCAAGCTTCCGTACTTGCCGATCACACCGACCTTCCCGCTGCTCGGTCCGCTCGGCCTCATGCCGGCGCCGACGCGCTGGAAGATCCGGTTCGGAGAGCCCATCTCGTTCGACCACTACGGCCCCGAGGCCGCCGACGATCACGTGCTCGTCGGCACGCTCTCCGATCGGGTCCGGAGCAGCATTCAGACGCTGATCGACGGCAGTCTCAGAGCGCGCAAGAGCATTTGGTTCGGATGAGTGAAACGGTGCACGGCGTCCTCGTCGTGGACAAACCGGGAGGGATGACGAGCCACGACGTGGTGGCGCGCGCGCGTCGCCTCTTCGGCACGCGCGCGGTGGGTCACGCGGGGACCTTGGATCCCATGGCGACCGGAGTGCTCGTGCTGCTGTTCGGCGAGGCCTGCAAGCTCTCCGCGTATCTCACCGGGCAGGACAAGACGTACAGCGCGGGCGTGCGCTTCGGCAGCGCGACGGATTCGCTCGACGCCGATGGCCGCGTCACCGAAGAGCGGACGCTTCCCGCAGGGTGGCTCGCGCGCGAGACGCTCGACCGGGCGCTCGCGGTGGAACGGGCGCGCACGCTCCAGGTTCCTCCGGCCGTGAGCGCCATCTCCGAGGGTGGGCGGCGCGCCTACCAACGCGTCCGCGCTGGAGAAACCGTCGAGCTCGCCCCCCGACCGGTGCGCGTCGCGCGGCTCGAGCTGCTCGAGTGGAGCGACGCGGGCGTCGACGTCGAGCTCGAAGTTTCGAAGGGCTATTACGTGCGCGCGTTCGCGCGCGATCTCGGCGCGACGCTGGGCGTGCCCGCGCACCTCGGCAGGCTGCGGCGTCTCACCAGTGGCGCCTTTTCGCTCCGCGATGCATCCCCCTGGCCGCCACCCGAGCCCCTCCCTCCGCTGTTGCCCCTCGCCCAGGCCGCGCTCCGAGCGCTGCCTCCGACCCGCCTCTCGCGGACGGCCACGGCAAAGGCGCGTCGCGGACAGACGCTCACTTCAGACGAGGTCGAGTCCACGGCCGGCCCGAACGAAATCTCCTGTTGGATTTCTCCCGAGGGTGAGCTCGTCGCGCTCGGGATGCGGACGGAAGCGGGCGTGTACCGCGTCGTCCGCGGGATGCGCGATCAATCCTGAACCGTGAAACCGCGCGCTTCGAGGCGCGCCACCACGCGCGCTCGGAGCTCGGTCGTGTCGACATCGGGCGGACCTTCGAGCTCGAGGCGGATCACGGTGCCCTCCGCGTGCACGACGACGGTGCCCCCGCCGAGCCGCGATCCACCGAGCTCGATGCGCGCGGTTCCGCGCCGCCGATCGCCCCCCCAGGCGATGGCGCGGACGATTTCGCGCACCAACGGTTCATGCGCAACCCACGCGCGGGCATCGGTGGGCGCGGACGCCGCAGCCGGGCCCGTACCGAACGAGCCGACCAGCGCGGCCACCGGATCCACCCCAAAGAGAGAGAAGCTATCGGCCCTTCCGTCCTCGTGGAGCTCATTCGATGGCTCGTTGCCTCCCTCCCCAGAGGGGGCGAGCGATTCGGGCGCTGACGGCGCCGCTGGTGCGCGCATGTGTCCCTCTTCGGGCATGTCGAGACGCGGCAAGGCGGCCGGCTCGCCACCCGGTAGAGCGACCTCCTTGGACGCCATGACCCGTTGCAGCATCTCCGCAAAGCTCTGAGAATCCTTGGTGAATCCCACAGAGCTGCGCGTCGAGCCATGGACGGCCACTGGGCCCGTGGCTACACTGTTCGTTGGCGCGAGCATGAGGGCTGTTCGGCCCAACCCCTCGGCCGGTTGCGCGCTGCCTGTAGCCTCCGCTACCTTCTCGGTCAGGAGGCAGACGCCAGCAGCGCTGGAGTCAACTAGTTTTTGGACCCCATTCCACCATCTACCATCCTGGGTTTTGCCCTTTCGATCCTGCCCGCGGTCTTCGCGGCAGCGTTCGCCGGGGCAAGTTGGGCATTCGGGTTGCTGTCTCCGGCTCGCCGAACGGCACTCCGAGACGCATCGGAAGGCGCACCGCGCAAGGCGCTGGACCGGTATCTCGAATCGGGGCGCGCGATCGAGTCACGCTGGCTCGTCGTCCGAGCCTTCGCGATTGGCCTGACGGCGCTGCTGGTTCAGGGGCAGCTCGGTAGCCGGGCCGACGCTGGCAGCCTGGTGCTGTCGGCGCTGATAGCGGTGCTCGCCTACGCGGTGCCGAGCGAAGCGGCGCGAGCCGTGGTCGCACGGAACCCCGAGCGAGCGGCGCCGTGGCTCCTGACCGTGCTGCGGCCGTTCGAGCTCCTCGCGGCGCCCATTTCGGCTCCGATTCTGGCGGTGAGCCGCCTCGTCGGGAAATGGGCCGCGCCCGCCGCGGCTCCCTCTCCGGAAGTGACCGAGACGGAGGTGGAGATGATCGTGAACGAGGGTGAGCTCAACGGCTCCCTCGGCCACGAGGCGTCGGAGATGATCCGCAACGTGCTCGAGTTCGGCGACGTGACGGCGGGGCAGGTCATGCTGCCGCGCACCGACGTCACCGCGTTCGACGTCGACACGCCGCTCGACGAGGCCTTGCGCACGATCGTGGAGAGCGGTCATTCGCGGTACCCCGTGTACAAGGACAGCCTCGACAACGTCATCGGGCTGCTCTACGCGAAAGATCTGCTGCGGCTCGCCTCCGACGGCGGCCTCGACGGGGCCTCGCTCGAGTCGATCGTGCGCACGCCGGTCGCGTACGTGCCCGAGAGCCAGCTCGCGAGCAGCGTGCTGCGCGACATGCGCGCGGGACGCCACCACATGGCGATCGTGATCGACGAGTTCGGCGGAATGAGCGGCATCGTCACGCTCGAGGACTTGCTCGAGCAGATCGTCGGCGACATCCGCGACGAGCACGAGAACGAAGAGCCGCCGATTGCGGATCTGGGCGAAGGGCGGCTGCTCGTCGATGCGAGCGTTCCCATCGGAGACCTGAGCCGCTACCTCGGCGCCGAGCTGCCGGAAGACGGCGATTATCACTCACTCGGCGGATTGCTCACCGCCGAGCTCGGCCGCGTGCCGGAGGTGGGCACGCGCCACACGGCGTTCGGGCTCGTGTTCGTCGTTCGCGAAGGCGACGAACGCCGCGTGAGCAAGGTCGAGATCACGCGTGTCACGCCGGCCGCGTCGGTCTCGCCCCCGTCCGCGTCGCGCGTCTCCGCGGCCTGACTTCCGCCGGACGTCGGGGGATCCCCGTCGCTCTCGCACCGCTCGAGCCGCGTTTCGACGGAGGGGTGATTTTCACGAACTCGTCGTCAGCGAAACGCACGAAGCGCTGCGGGCGCCGAAGAGGCGCCCGCAGCGAGAGACCGAAAACGGCTCGGGCTCAGCTCTTGTTGCCGCCGATCTGCTTGAGCTTCTGCGTGAGCTTCTGACCGGCTTCGATGAGGCCGACCTTCTCCTGCCCCGGCACCGAGGAATCGCCGCGCAACACGGTCTCGAGGTCGTTCAGCTCGCGGCGGAGCTTGAAGATGACGTCCGAGGGGCACACGCTCCCCTGGCTGCTCGGATCGACCGGCAGGAACTCCTTGTCGCCCACCTTGCCGCCCGTGAAGCGGCGGTACTCCTGCTGCTTGCCCCCGGAACCGACCTTGATCTCGTTCGGCCACTTCTCGCGCACGGAGAACGGGGTAATCGGCGTCATGGTCACCCACGGCCCGTTCGGCCCGTCGGCGATCACGGCCGACCACCGCACCTGCGGCTTCTCCTTCTGCTCGAGCAGCTCGAGCAGGCCCTTCTTCGCGCCGGAGAGCACGCTCTGCAGCTTCTCCTTCTGATCGTTCGCCTCCGTGGCGATGGTCGCGTACTCGATCAACATCGACAGGACATCCGGCTGGAAGCGCCCGATGCCCTTGCCGGCCAGGTTGGTGCCGGAGAACGGGATGTTGATGGCGCCGAGCTGCGACACTTCTTCCTCGGGGTACTGGCCCTTGACGAGCTTTTCCTTCGCAGACTTCAGCGTATCGGCGAGCTTGGTGACCTCCGCGTTCGCCTTCTCGATGTCCTTGACGAGCTCCTGCGCGCCGACGAGCGCCGCTTCGGCGCCCTTGGCTCGCTCCGCACCACCACCGGCCGTGAACCCGATGGCACCGCCGATGAGCGCCGTGATCGCGGCGAGCACCGCGACCTTCTTGCGCCCGCTGCGCCGTGCCTCCATCACCTCTTCGCCCAGCTCCACGCGAATCGCCTGCGGCGCGCGCGCCGGAGCCGCAGCCGCGGGGGCGACGGCACCGAACGGGTTCGCCGCGTCGGCCGCCGGGGCCGCAGCAGGAGGACGATTGGTGAACGGCGGCGCCGGAACACCCGAAGGCGACACGGGACGCGGCGAGCTCGTGTACGTGGGCGCTGGCATGGGAGCGGGCGCTGCCGCAGCAGGGGCGACGCCCGCGCCGACCGGCGGCGGAACCGTCGAGCCACCGGCAGCGACCGGGGCGCTCATGGGGGAGCTCATCGTCTTTTTGCCGAGGCGCGCCTTGAGATCGATCTTGGGCTTTTGTTCGGTCATCGGAGCTCTTCGTGGCGCGGAGAAGTCGCCGATTGTACCGGCTGTCCCGCGACGACGGCCGGCACAGTAGCGGCATGCCAAACCGCCGGCAAGATTGAAAAGTGGCGGTTTTGCCTTTGGACAAGGTGGCGAAACTTACCTTGGGAGCGCAACGCACGAACGGTGCCCGCTGCGTCGCCCGTCTCTTTTAAAACACTCCCCGCCCACCAGACCCGACTCGATATCCTATGGCGGCTTTTTTTTTAAAAAAAAAAAAAACAACTAGACTCATGAGCATAGCGTCTGCCGACTTAT
>QGUH01001247.1 GCA_003242355.1 Pseudomonadota bacterium | reverse complement strand
CCCGAGCCCCGCGGTGCTCATCTCCGACCTCAGGCCGGCGCTGGAGGCATCCCCGCAGGGCCGCTCGACTTCGAAGGTGACCTCTCCCGCCTTGATGCCGAGCACCCGCACCTCGGCGGAGAGCTGCTCGCGTGCCGGCAGCGTCGCGGGGGCGTGCCAGGCAACCTCGGCGCGCGGGGCAGGGGCGGCCGGCGCCTTGGGCGGCGGTTGGGTCGAGCACGCCGTTCCCACGGCGACGAGCAGCCATGGGCCGAGCGAATGGAGGCGGACCCTCCCGAAAGGCGAGCGTTCTGCCATGGCGAGCGACGCGGCCCCTGAGCAGCCGGCGCCGGTGAGCTTGGGGTTGCTGGCGGAGGGCGTCAATCACGCCTGGTCTCGACGTGTCGGCCGGTCCGGGGATCCGCTCACCCCACAAAAAGGAGCAACGGCCGTGACTCGGGGAGAAAGCCACGCGCCGTTGGGAAGATTTAAGTGCTGGCAGCCGTCCGTCGGGGAGGGGGGGCACCGACGGCGCCGCCAGCGCCCACCGAGACTGCATGCAACATGCCGAGTGGAAATCTTTGCAAATAGCGGAAAACCCTTGTCTTCAGTAACACTGAAGCGTTCCGAATCGAGACGGAAGAGATGGAGGGCCGTCTCGTCGTGCGACGCGGGCGTCCCCGGTCGAACGTTGCGATTCAATGGCCGGGCGTCCGTCGCCCACCCATCGGCGTTCGTCGCCCTACACCCACCGGGCGTGACTTTGTAGCGACGAGTGGCCGAGGCGCGTTCGATTCGAGTCGAAAGGCTTTTGGCCAGTCCGTCGCGCCAGGGGCGACGACCCGCGGGCTCGCACGCAGCGTGCGGGTTCCCGCCCAGCATCCTGATTGGAGCCCAGCATCGGCCGCGCCGGTTCCCGCCCAGCATCCTGATTGGAGCCCAGCATCGGCCGCGCCGGTTCCCGCCCAGCATCCTGATTGGAGCCCAGCATCGGCCGCGCGGGTTCCCGCTCAACATCCTGCTTGGAGCCCAGCATCGGCCGCGCGGCCAGTAGTCGTGGCGAGAAGGGGAAAATAATGCTGGCTGTGCGAACAGTCGGCCGAGGGTTTCTGAGCTTATACTCACGCTCCTTCACCAGGATCCTGTTTGTCGGCCGGTCATTTCGGACACCATCATGGTCCGATCTCTCGGACCATCACCCTCGAGGATAACGGGGAGGTTCCGGCCTCGGGGATCCGTTCCCTGAACGGCGCGCCGGAGGTCCCCTCACGCTTTCGTTTGCTCGAGCACCTCGGGAGCGGCGGCATGGGCTCGGTCTACCGAGCGTTGGACCGCGAACGAAATCACGAGGTCGCGCTCAAGACCATGCACGGGATGGGCCCCGAGGAGCGGATTCGCCTCAAGCGGGAGTTTCGCGCGCTCGCCCACATCGTCCATCCGAACCTGGTGAACCTCTACGAGCTCGTCGCCGACGAGCGCTGGTGCTTCTTCACGATGGAGCTCGTGTTCGGCGTGGACTTCGTCGAGTACACGCGGGGCGGCGGATCTGCCCCCACCGACCAGGAGACCTTCGTCGAACGGCTCCGCCACGCCGGAACGCAGCTCGCGAGCGCGCTGCAGGCGCTGCACCTCGGGGGCAAGCTCCACCGCGACGTCAAACCGTCCAACGTGCTCGCCACGGAAACGGGACGCGTCGTACTCCTCGACTTCGGGCTCACGGCACCGTTCGCGTTCGACCTGGAGCGCGGCGCTCCGGAAG
>QGUH01000237.1 GCA_003242355.1 Pseudomonadota bacterium | reverse complement strand
TCTTGCAGGTGCTCAGGCAATCGTCGTCGTCGCGATCGTTCCCGTCGTCGCATTCTTCCTCCGGCGCGTGCACGACGCCGTCTCCGCACGTGGCCCAGCGACAGAACGTCGTGCACTCGTCCGTGGTGACGTCGTTGCCGTCGTCGCGCTCCTCTCCCGGATCGGCGTGGCCGTCGCCGCACGTGATCGGAGCACACTCGCCATCGACGCAGCGCCCGTCGCATTCGGTGGAATCGACGCTCAACAAATCCGCGCTGCAGACGTGGCGTGTCGTATCGTCACAGAACTTCTCGCCCGGATCGCGACCGACGCACTCGGGCGGAATCGGCGCGCACTCGGGCCCACTCTCGTCACAGACCTCGCTCTCGGCGCACGTCCGCTCGACCCATTGCCCGTCCTCGCAAACTCGCAACAGCCGCGATCCGACTTCTGCGCACTCGCGCGCCTCCTCGGCACACTCGGGTTCGGAAGGAGGTGGCGGCGGTTCGTTGCCGGAACCAGGAGCGCCGGAGCTCGTCCCTCCCGAGCCGTCGTGCGCGTCGCCGCCCGTGCCCCCGTCTTCGCTCGGTTCGGGAGCGCCTCCGGCTGCCCCTCCGGTTTCGGAGCCTCCTGCCGTTTCGGGAGCCCCTCCGGACGAAGCGGTCTTACCGCCGTTCGCCGAGGTGCCGGGGCCTTAGCCGCCCGAGCCGCTGCGGTTCTCGTCGCTGCTCGAGCCGCCCGTGCCACCGGTCTCTTCCTGCTCGGCGCTGGTGGCCGAAGAAAAAGTGAAATCTTCGGCCTCGGCGACCTTGCAGCCTGCCGTGATCGACGAGGCTCCGGCGAGCACAAGGCTCACCACGACTCGCGAGGCCAGATGGAGCTTACGTTCCGACGCCATTTTCCGATCGACCCAACCAACTAGCGGACCCACGCTCGCACAGGATACTACATCTCCGCACGGCCGTGCCACCGCGGATGTTCCCGTCCGCGGTTTGCAATTTCGAACACTTCCGTACGGCGCCACTGCACGGATCCGGCGTCGGCCAAAGGTCCGGTTACACCGAAGACGCGAGCGTGAGCGAGCGCGCGTCGAGCGCGACCTCGTAGTAACCGCGTTCGTCCTGAACGAGGGGGACACCGTTCTGTTCGAGCCGACCCTGGCCAACGGTAACGCGCAGGAAGTGGCCAGGCGGAAAGTGCTCGGGAAGCTCCCACGTCCAGGTCGTGCGTTCCGGAGTGACGGTTCGGGTCGCCGCCGCGAACGCCTTCTGTCCGCGCCAGTACGCGGCGATGTTCACCACGCTGTCGATCCACAGATCGCCGAAGCCACGCGCATGCTCGACGCTGGCGACGAACTCTTCGAGCGCGATGGGTTGATAAGCGTAGTCCGTGCCGCCGAGGAACCCGTGCACGAGCACGAGCAGCCACGCGCCGTCGGCGCGCGCGGCGTGAACGCGCTCGTCGAAGGCGCGCGCCCGGGCGTTCGCGGGCGGGACGTAGCAGGGCAGGTAAAAGGGATCGGTGTGATCGTTCGGCACGACGTGGCTGCCGCCGACGCCGCGATTCACGAGGAACCGCGATCGCGCGAGCTCCGTGTAGCTCGCGTGCCCGTACGGCGAGGCCATCGTTCTCGGGCGAACACCGAACGTCTCCTCGATGAACGCCGTCGCCGCCTCGATTTCTTCGGCCGACGCCTGCATGGCGTGGCTCTTCGCGTGATTGCCGAGCTCGTGCCCGCGTGCGAGCGCTCGCGCCCAGGTCGCATCCGACGCTTCGGGCTTGCCCGTCGTAAGATAGAAGGTCATGCGCACGCCGAGCGCGTCGAGCACGGGAAAGTGCTCGATTTGCGACGCGTTCGCGTCGTCGAACGTGTACGACACGGCGCCGCGAAACCCCGCCCACGGCAGCACCGCGAGCTCACCCGGCGCCCCGTTGGGCCGCGGCACCAGGGAGCGAGGAGGAGCGGGACAACCGGACGGAGGCATCGAGCGCGCAGACCTCTGGGGCGCTCACGCGCCGCGCCGGACCGACGGGTGGGCGGAGGCGCCGTGAGTGACTAAAGTCTCGTGGGGCGTCCCGCCCGCGTCCTCTCATCTACCAGCCGCAAGGCTTTTCATTTTTCGTGGCCGGCGCGCTCTGCCATGGTGATCGCGTGAAAATCTGGCTGGTCCAGCCCGCGCTCCGTCACGAGCCCTCCGACCACAACCTCGAGGTCATTCGGGGGCACCTGCGCGCCGTGCGCGCGGACATCGCGCCCGAGGACATCGTGCTCTTGCCGGAGCGCTTCGAGCTGCGCGAGCACGGCACCCTCTACGAAGACGCGATGGTCGAGCTGGCGCGAGAGTTGGGCTGCACGATCATCGCGGGCTCGCATCGCGAGCCGCGCGGCGCGTCCGCCGTCAACACCGGGCTCGTCATCGACGGTGCCGGAACGATCCTCGGACGCTACGAGAAGCTCCGTCCGTACGGCGCCGAGCGCCAATGGGTCACGCCGGGCACGCTCCTCGGCGAAATCACGATCGCCTCGCGACGCGTTCTCGTCCTCGTGTGCGCCGATTTCTGGTTCGTCGATCTCGTCCTGAGAGCGAGCGCTCCCCCCGATCTCATCGCCGTGCCCGCGCTCTCCGTCACGCGCCAGAGCACGCCGGATTACTCGCGCGCGCTCTGGCGGCACCTCGCCGTCGCGCGTGCCTACGAGTTCGGCAGCTTCGTCGCGGTCAGCGACTGGTCGCACCGCTCCGCGCTGCCGCTGCTGGCTCCCGCCGGCGTTGCCGGGTTCGCCGATCCCACGCCGCGCGATCCCGAACGCTTGTTCCAACCGCTCGGCGAGCGCCCCGTCGCGGCCTTCGAGCTCGACTTCGAAGCCCTCGAGCGCTTCCGCGCCGACCGCCGATCCCGCGGTTTCTACTTCCGCGACGAGTGACTCCTCGCGAAGCTCGACCCTCGCCGTGTTGCCCGAGCGACGCAGGGCTTCACACCGTGCTCTCGCGTTTCCGCGAGGTCCTCGAGAGCTGACGAGCTCACGAGGCGCTCGCGAGCGTGAGCGCTGCTCGTTCGGGGTTGCCCACAGGCTTGGCGCGGTGGTTGCTCCCGATCGGGGGAGTGCGTCTCGTACTCGGGAATTTTCGGGCGCTCGAGCCTGCTCACGAAAAGACGCAGGCGGAGTGCCTGGCGTGGCTCGCTGCGGCGCATGCTCGGGCGGAGGCGACGCGCGCGGCGGGGCTCGGGCGCGCGTGCGACGAAGAGCGGTTTCGGGCGGAGATGGCGCGGCGCCTCGCTCGATTCGGATGTGGTCCCGACAAGATCGAGTCGCGGGGGCACGAAATCGCCGATTTCGAGCACACGCGCTTCGAGGACATGGAGGTGTATCGCTTGTGCGATGCGCCCGCCGGTCGTGGGATGCTCGAGCGAACCAGAGTGTTCGCCCGCGTCACCGAAGCGGCGCTCGAGCGGCTGTTCGAAAACGTGACCCGCGCGCCCGGCGATCTCGTGCACGTCACGTGTACGGGGTACGACGCGCCGAGCGCCGCGCAGCGGCTCGTCGCTTCGCGGGGCTGGGGGGCAGAGACCCGCGTCACCCACGCTTATCACATGGGCTGTTACGCCGCGCTGCCGGCGCTCCGAATTGCGGCGGGGTTTCTCTCGGTGCCGCGCACGCTCGCGCCCTCCGGCGCGCGGCGCTGCGAGATCGTGCACACCGAGCTCTCGACGCTGCACCTCAACCCGCTCGTGCACACGGCCGAGCAGCTCGTCATTCAGTCGCTGTTCGCCGATGGGTGCATCGCCTACGCGCTCGAGCGGGAGCACGAGCGCGCGAGCGGCGGGCCCGGGCTCGCGCTCCTTGCCGAGGAGGAGCACATCCTTTCCGGCACGGAGCAGGCGATGACGTGGACCGCCTCTGACTTCGGCATGCAGATGACGCTCGCGCCGACGGTTCCGGGATCGCTGGCGGAGGCGCTCGGCGGGGTCGTCGCGCGCCTCGCCGCGCGGGCGGAGCTTTCTGCCATGGCGCTCGGGGGTGCGCTGTACGCCGTGCATCCAGGAGGACCGAAGGTGCTCGATCGGGTGCGCGCCGCGCTCCGTCTCGACGAGGCGCAAATCGCCGGGAGCCGCGCTCTGCTGCGCCGGCGCGGCAACATGTCGTCGGCGACGCTTCCGCACATTTGGATGGACCTCGTGCGCGACCCGACCATCGTGCCGGGAACGCTCGTCGTCAGCCTCGCTTTCGGCCCGGGGCTCACCGTGTCCGCCGCGGTGATGCAGAAAACGGAGGCGCCGTGACCGGGGGGCGAATCGCGCCTGCGGCGCGTGGCAGAGCGAGCAGAAGCGCCGTGAACGTGTGGTGGCTTTCCGGCGCGGCGGTGCAAGCGAATGCGTGGCGGCTCGCCCGCGCGGCGCTGCAAGCGGTTCTCGTGCAGCACGGGGAGGTCCCGTGAACGGATGGTTGCTCGCTCCCGCGGCGGTGCGGGGCATCGTGATGATCGGGGACGAGCTCCATTTTCACCGGCGGCGCGGGCTGCCGCGTTGGGAGCGGTGGGGGCACCCTCTGGATACGGCGAGTGTGCTCGCGTGCTACGGGCTCGCGCTCGGCGCGCCCGCGGAGCCGCCGTTCACGATCGTGTACGCCGCGCTCGCCGTGATCTCGTGTCTGCTCGTGACCAAAGACGAGTTCATTCACGCCGAGCGGTGCACGCCCGCCGAGCACCACCTGCACGCGATTCTCTTTCTCTTGCATCCGATCGTGCTCGCGGCGGCGTTCACGCTCTGGATCGACGGCGAACGTGGGGCGCTCGGCGTGCTGTTCGGGCTCACGCTCGCTTTCGGCCTGTATCAGCTCGTGTACTGGAACGTGCCATGGATGCGGCGCTTCGACGCACGGTGAACAACGACGTTTACGAGACGCTCGGCGACCGCTGGTATACGGCGGAGGCCGATCCCATCGCGCTGCTCCGCGCGCAGGCGCGCCTGCACGCCCCGTGGATGGTGGCAACGCTGCGCGCCCGCTTCGGGTCCTCGGCGCGCCTTCTGGATCTCGGATGCGGCGGCGGTTTGCTCGCCAATCGGCTCGCCCGCGAGGGGTTTCAGGTGACGGGGGTCGACCGGGCGAGCGCGAGCCTCGAGGTGGCGGCGCGCTACGACGCGACGCGGAGCGTGTGCTACGCGCGCTGCGACGCGCGCGCCTTGCCCTTCGCGGACGGGAGCTTCGACGCGGTCGCGGCGATGGACGTGCTCGAGCACGTGGAAGAGCCCGAGCCCGTGATCGCGGAGGCGGCGCGCGTGTTGCGCCCGGGCGGCCTCTTCTTCTTCCACACGTTCGATCGCACGTTCCTCGCGTGGCTGGTCGTCATCAAGGGGGTCGAGTGGTTCGTGGCCAACACACCGCCGGGCCTGCACGTGATCGACCTGTTCATCCGACCGAGCGAGCTCCGGGCACACTGTGCGCGTCACGGTCTCGACGTCGTCGAGCTCTTCGGGGTGCGCCCTGTGCTGTCGCGCGCGTTCTTACGCCTGCTCGTCACGCGCAGGGTGCCGCCGGACCTGGAGTTTCGGTTCACGCGCTCCACACGGCTCGGCTACACCGGAGTCGCGCGGCGCACTCGGTACCGTGTGCGAGCTTAGCCCGTGGGTGCAAATGCCGCGGGCCCGTTTCCGACCCCCTGGCGAGAGCGGGGTCGAAAACGGGCCCTTGGCGTTCGGTGACCGGATTCGGGATTACTCCACGACGCCGGCGCAGCGGTTAGTGGATTCGATGCAGGTCTGGCCGTTCGGGCAGGTGCCGCAGTTCACGGTGCTGCCGCAGCCATCGGAGATGGTGCCGCACTGCGCGCCTACCTCGGCACAGCTCAGGGGCGTGCACGGCGGCGGCGGGTCGCACTTGAACGGAGTGATCAGACCGCAGATCTCGCCCTTCGGGCACTGGCCGCAGTCGACCACGTCGCCGCAGCCATCGCCGATCGAGCCGCACTCGGCGTCCACGTCCTCGCAGCTGAGCGGCTCGCAGCCCGGGCCGCCGGGGCCGCCGCACTTGTTCGGCTCCGTCGCGCCGCAGACCTGGCCCTCGGGGCACGGCCCGCACTGGATGATGTCGCCGCAGCCATCACCGATGGCGCCGCACTCGGCTCCCTGCGCTTCCAGGCCCGCCGCCTGCCGCCCCGCGGGCAGGCGTCGCAAGGTAGTACCCCCCCGCAGACGCCCCGGATAACCCCCCAGGGGGG
>QGUH01001246.1 GCA_003242355.1 Pseudomonadota bacterium | reverse complement strand
CCCAAATAGAGTGCGGCAAAGGGGCGGGGCGGGTTATTAAAAAAGGATTGAGCGACTGGTACCAGGTGGACGGGATTTGAAACCCTGCGAGCTCGGGCCAAATCGTGCGTTCGTCGGCCCACGTCTGCATGGTGTTGCCCTGCTGTTCGTAGACGGCCCAGAAAACGACGTTGAGCGCGCACAGCGCGACGAGCGCGAACACCCGTCGGCGCTCGTCCGCGGTGAGCGGGCCGGAATCGACGGCATCCGCCGTGCGCGCGCGCTCCCGAGCGTCGGGGGCCAGATAGCGCCCGCCGAGCAGGTACACGACGAGCCCGAGCACCATGCCCACGCCGGCGGCGCCGAAGCCGTAGTGCCAGCCGTAGAGCGCTGCGAGCGTGCCGCAGACGAGATTGCTGAGAAACGCCCCCACGTTGATACCCATGTAGAAGATCGTGAAGGCGCCGTCGCGGCGCGGATCTCCGGGGGCGTACAGACTGCCCACCTGGGTCGAGACGTTGGGTTTGAACGCGCCATTTCCCAGAATCAAAAGGCCGAGGGCGAGGAAAAACGAAGCTTCACTCGCCATCAGAAAGTGCCCCGCGGCCATCAGCACGCCGCCCACCACGACCGTGCGTCGCTGTCCGAGCCAGCGATCCGCGAGAATGCCGCCGAGAAGCGGCGTCGCATAGACCAGTCCCGTATAGGCGCCGTACAGGAGCGAGGCCTGTTCGACGGGATCGCTCGGCAGAAGCGAACGGATCGAGCTCCAAAACAGCACGGAGTCCGGATCTCCGGGTGAAAGCTCGCAGGGTGGGGACTTCTGTTTGCAGCCCTGAAGTGCTTCGCGCGCCGTGACGAATAGGTAATTCGCCATGTAGAGCTTCAGGAGCCCCCGCATTCCGTAGTAACTGAATCGCTCCCACATCTCCGCGAAGAACAGGATCACGAGCCCCGGCGGATGCCGGAAACGGCGCTCGAAAGCCGTCAGCGGAACGGGACGCGCGGGCACTTCCGGTTTAGGCGGACTCGCCTGCAAGGCGCTCATGCGCGCAACTTACACCGGACATCGGCACGGCAGCCACTCGGCTCCCACATGTGCCTACTTGTGCTTCCAAGGGCGCAGAGAGTGGCCGATCGACTCCAGATCTCGATCATCATCTGCCATCCAGCGGCTGCCGGACGCGTCGCGGCGGCGTAATATCGGTCGCTCCCATGACGGTGACGAGCGTCGATTATCCGAGCCCGCTTCCGGGCGATCCGAAGGCCGTGGTGGTTGCCCTCGAGACGGGAAGCGCTCAGTGGGGCAAGGGCGAGCTCGACGATGCGGTTCGCTGGATCCGGAGAGCCGCCGAAGCAGCCGAAGCCGCCGGAGACGATTTGCGCGCGCTGTCGCTGGCGCGGCTCGCGGCGGACCTCAAAAGCTCGCTCGACGTGCCCCCTGCGATTGCGATCCGCGACGAGGCTGCCGCGCTCGCTTCGTTCGACGACTTCAACGACAAGACGATCGTCGAGTCGATCTCGGAGGTGCGCTCGCGGCACTTCGGCACCTCCGAAGAGCCCGCCCGGGACGATGCGTGGCCCGAGGCCGCCCTCTCGGAGCGTCGGGTCGAGGCGCGCCCGCGGCGCGCCCTGCGCGTCGCGGTGGCGACGAGCCCGCGGCAGGATGGGACCCTGGCCGTCGCCCTGCTCGGGGAGCACGATGCCGTCCCCGCCGGGACGACCGAGGCCCTGCTGGTGATGCTCGACCCCGACGCACCG
>QGUH01001245.1 GCA_003242355.1 Pseudomonadota bacterium | reverse complement strand
CTTTTCCCCCACGCGCGCCGGTGGTCTCCCCCCTGCCCCCCTGCTTTTTTCTTGTCCCCTCTCCCCGGCGGGGTCCCCAGGGGAACGTCCCCGCCTCGATCTCCGTACGAATGCGCTCGAGCCCGCCGACGATGGCCTCGACCTCGTCTGCGCTGAGCAGGCCCGCGCGTCCGAGCCCGCGTGCATGCGCGATGGATCCCGCGATGTCCTCGCGCCAGAGCTCCGCGTCCACGTCGACGCTCGTGTTGAGCCGCTCCATGGCGGCGTCGATGGCGAGGGGCAAACGCCCCCCTCGTGCGAGGGTCATTGGCTTCGTTCCTTCCGTTTCGACTAGGTCCCGAGCGCTTCACGAAGCGGCTCGAGCGCACCGCGCTCGACCGCAGCGAGGCGCTGTAAGAATCGACGATAGTCCCGCCCGGGGGGGGCGTTCGGAGCACGTCGGAGCTCGAAATCCGTGATCCGCGTGGTCGCGAACCGGAGGCACGCGAGCGCGGCCTCCACGTCGAGCGCCGCGAGCTCGGCGCCCGTGGGGCGACGAACCCGTGCGTACCCGCTGCCCAGAGCGCGCGCGAGCTCGGGGATCAATGCGTCGCGGTAACACCAGGCGAGCACCGTCACCGCCACGTCGTACACGAAGCTCCCGAAGCTCACGCTCTCGAAATCGAGCAACGCGGCGACGCGATCTCCCCGAAACAGCACATTGTCGCGGAACAAGTCGCCGTGACAAATGCCGGAGGGCAGCGCGGCGTCCCGGCGAGAAACGTATACGGCATATCGATCGCGAATGCGCCGTACGTCCGGCGCCAACCGCTCCGAGGCGTCGCGGGGCAACGCGTCGAGGCGCGCCAGCATGTCCTCGGGGCGAAACCTCCCAACGGGGAGCGGACCGACCCGCGGCGTCGCGAGGTGAACCCGCGCGAGAGCTTCTCCCACGGCGCGACAGTGGTGCTCCTCGACACGCCGGAGACACAGCCAATCGCCCTCCACCCAGGGGAAAAGGGCGAACGGCTTGCCCCGGTGCTCGATGACGCTGCGCCCATCCTTCGTTTCGAGCGGCCCCGCCACGGGCACGCCCTCTGCTGCGAGCGCCTGCAACAGGCGGAGCTCCCCCTCCGCCCCCGCCAACGCTTGTTCCTCGTACAGACGAGCGAAGTAGAGCGCGCCGTCCTCCGTGGTGAGTCGAAAATTGGAGTTCACCGACCCGAGCGCGAGCGGTTCGATGACGGAAATCTCGAGCCCATACGCGGTCCCGAGCGCACGCGCCTCGTCGAGGGTGAGCGGAGTGAGGAGGGCCATTGGGGCGGCGAGTATGGCGCACGCGCGCCTCTGCACCAAAGGCACTCGAATCGCAGAAATGCTGCCCCGCGAAGCAGGCCGAGCGACCGGAAAACGCGTGCTCGCCCGAGAAAAGTGTGGCAAGGTCGACGGGTCAGTTTACGAATGGCCGAAGTCTACGGGAACAGGACGGGGTTACCCCCGAGCGCCCTCCGGACTCTCGAGCGCATCTACCGTCGGCGCGTCCCGAGCGACCGAATCTTCACCCCCGAGCTCGTTCGCTCGTTGGTGGATGCTTCGCGCGAAACGCGGAGGCAGGTGGGAGCGCTCGTGCACCGGTCGGGAGAGGTCGATTGCGTGATCGTCGGGAGCGCGAGCAGCCTCATGCTCCCGGACATCGGCCGCCTGCGCGCCGCCGAAGGGCGCTTCCGCGCGCTCCGGCTCGTGCACACGCATCTGTTCGGTG
>QGUH01001244.1 GCA_003242355.1 Pseudomonadota bacterium | reverse complement strand
AAGCTCGCGGATTTCGACCCGGCGCTTCTTGGTTGCGGGGTAGAAGATGAGGCCGTGTAGCCGGTGGGTCAAGCGCCCATGCCGCGCCTCGTCGCGGAAGTGCCGGCCGGCTTGCCGCACAGCTCGAGGATTCCCTTTTCGAGAATGGTGCGACTCGGCAAACGTGAGGCGCCTTTCAGCGCGCGGTCCATGTCGGCGAGGGTGACGAGCCACCCCTCGAGCGTCGCGCGGGGAACGGCGCGCACCTGCTGAGCGAGCTCGCGCGCGCGGAACGGGGGCGCACCGGCCCGTTGGGCAGCCTCGTTCGGAGAAGCTCCTTGGCGCAGCGCCGACTCGAAGCGCAGAAGCTGCCGTGTCGACCAGGCGAGCAACGCCACGAGCCGCACGCTCTCGCTCGGATCGAACACGTCGGCGAGCGCGGTCAGCGCCGCGGCGACGTCCCGGCGCGCCACGGCATTGGTGAGCTCCCACACGCTCGCGCCGCGCAGGCGGACGACGCATTCGGCGACCATGTCCTCGGTGACCGTCTGGCCGCGCCCGGCATAGAGACACAAGCGCTCGACGGCATCCACGACGGCGCCGAGATCGGGCCCCGAGAGCTCGGCCACCATGTCCGCGACGCCGGCCGCCAGCTCGTTGCCGCGCTCGCGCGCGAGGCGCTCGACGAACCCGGGGAGCTCGGCGCGCCCGAGCGGGTCGGCGTTCACCAGGTAGCCGGCGCGCATCGCCGCCTGGACGAAGCGTCGCCTCTTGTCGAGCGCGCCGGCGACGAGGAGCAACGTCGTCGTGGGCGACGGCGCTTCGGCGTACTCGAGGAGACGCTCGAACGCATCTTTGCTGCTCGCGCTCTTCTTCTCGTCGCTCGCCTTCTTCTCGCCTTTTTTTTCGTCGCCCGCCTTCGCGCCGTCGTCGCTCTCCGCAGAGCTCTGTGCGCCGCCCTTCGGCTCCCAGCGCTCCACCTGGCGCACGATCACGAGGCGTCGCGGCGCCATCATCGGCAACGTGCGCGCCGCAGCGAGCACCTGTTCGACACGGTGCTCGGCCGCGTCGAACACGTCTTCGTTGAGCCCCGGCACCGCGCCCTCGAGGGCTGCCGCGCGCACGGCCTTGACGACCTCGTCGACGAAGTGCGCTTCGCTGCCCGCGACCAGGTAGATCGGGCGCAGCGAGCGCGCTTTCGCTTCCGCGACGACTTGTGCCGGCGTCACCGGCTCGGTCGTAATCCGGGCGGGTCGTTGGGGCAATCGGCGGATTGGACGGAACGGCGCGCGCGGAGTAAGAGCGCGCCGTGTCGTCTCCCGGTCCTCCGCAGTCGAATCCGGCGCGGGCCCCGTCGCTCGTCGCCATCGGAAACTTCGACGGAGTTCATCGCGGTCACCAGGCGTTGCTCGGCCGAGCAGCGGCGGAAGCGCGGGCGCTCGGGCTCGAGCCGCTCGCGCTCACGTTCCACCCGCATCCGCGCGAGGTGTTGGGGCAGACGAAGCGCGCGCCGCTCACGTCCATCGAGCGCAAAGTGGCGCTCTTGCGCCGGCTCGGGCTCGGGGTCGAAGTGGAGCCGTTCACGCTCGAGCTCTCGCGGCTCTCGCCCACCGAGTTTGCCGAGCGCGTGCTGGTGCAGCGCCTTTCGGCGCGCGTCGTGCTCTGGGGCGGGAACTTCCCCTTCGGTGGGAACCGCCCGGGGAATCCCCCCAGGCCCAAGGCCCTCGCGTCGCCCCCCGTTTCCAAGCGCGGGGCCGACCCC
>QGUH01001243.1 GCA_003242355.1 Pseudomonadota bacterium | reverse complement strand
ATCTCCATGGTCAACGCTCCGGGCACCATCGACGCGGACTACCGCGGTGAAATCGGCGTCTTGCTCGTCAACCTCGGGCAAGAGCCGTTCCGGATCGAGCCTCGCGCCCGCATCGCGCAGCTGGTGATAGCGCCGGTGGCCCGTGCACGGCTCGTCGAAACGAGCGAGGTTTCCGCGACGGAACGCGGCCCGGGCGGCTACGGCTCGACCGGAACCTGAGCCTCGGCCGGCGCTTTGGCGAAGCGCCGGAAGAACGCGGCGAGCTCCGCCCGCACGGCTTTCGACTCGACGTCGCACGTCAGGATGTGCGCCGAGCGCGGGAAGATGATCACGCGCAAATCGTCCGAGCCGAGCGCCGACGCCACTCTCCACGCGTTCGCCACGGGGCAGACGCGATCCTTCGCGCCGTGAAGGACCAGCGTGGGCGCTCGAATGGCGCCGAGCTCGCCGCGTAGACGCTCGCCCGCGCGACGGACGTCGATCGCCGCGTGTACCGGATGCGCGTCGTACCCCACGTGCCGAGCGCGCGTCACCACGTCCACGATATCCGCGCCGCGGCGGGGCGCCA
The DNA here is from genome assembly GCA_003242355.1 of Pseudomonadota bacterium. Classification (GTDB taxonomy): domain Bacteria; phylum Myxococcota_A; class Polyangia; order Polyangiales; family Polyangiaceae; genus PMG-095. The sequence continues at coordinate 1,173 of QGUH01001243.1, read as the reverse complement.
TGAAGTCGGGAAGCCGGAGCCGCTCGGCCAGCATGAGCGCCCAACGGGGGTAGGGGGCCGTGAGCCACACCGCATTGCCGAGCAGTGCGAGGGCGCGCACGCGATCCGGTCGGCGCAGCGCCAGATCCAGGACGAGCAAGCTGCCGAGCGACAACCCGACGGCAATCACGGGCCCGCTCAAGCGTTCGAGGGCGGCGTCCACGCCCCGTGCGAAGTCGGCGAACCGAAGTGGCGAGAGCTCGCGGGCGTGCGTGCCGTGCCCGGGAAGCACGGGGGCGAGCGCCTCGAGCCCGACGTCTTCGGCGGCGTTCACGACGCACTCGACGTCGTACGGCGTTCCGCCGAACCCGTGCAGCGCAAGCACGTGGGGCGTTCCCCCGCGTACCAAAAGCTCCCTGGGCGGGCGCGTTCCGGTCAGCGCGCCCCGTCGCGAGCTTACGGGCGCGCGTGCGCCCTCCCAATCAACCTTCGCCCCGCTTGATGCCATACGCCCGTATCTTCTTGTGCAGGTTCGTCCGCTCGACGCCGAGAACGACCGCGGCCTTGGAGATGTTCCAGTCGAGCTCCTTCAGCGTCTCCACGATGTAGCTCCGTTCGGCCGCTTCGCGGTGCTCCCGGAGCGTGAGCCTACCCGTTCTCGGGCGTTGCTGGGGAGGGGGACCGACGGCTGGCTCCGGATCGTCTTCGAACGGGCTCGTGTGCGGGTCTTCGGGCAGGTCGGCGATGGTGATCGCGTCTTCCGACAGAATCGCGGCGCGCTCGACCACGTTCTTCAGCTCGCGAACGTTGCCCGGCCAGGGACGGCGCGTGAGCGCGTCGTACACCGCAGGGTCGATGCGCTTGGGCTTGAGGCCGTTCTCGCGGCAAAACGCGGCGACGAACGCGTCCGCGAGCAGCGGGATGTCTTCGGGACGTTCGCGCAGCGTGGGAACGCGCAGCGGAAAAACGTCCAAGCGAAACAGGAGATCTTCGCGGAAAGTGCCGTTCGCGACGGCTCGGTTCAGGTCCTTGTTCGTCGCGGCGAGCACGCGCACGTCGACGTGGATCACGTGCTCCGAGCCCACGCGCACGATTTCGCCGTTCTGCAGGGCACGCAGCACCTTGGCTTGCGCCGCGAGATCCATGTCTCCGATCTCGTCCAGAAACAGCGTGCCGCCGTGGGCTTGTCTTTTA
>QGUH01001242.1 GCA_003242355.1 Pseudomonadota bacterium | reverse complement strand
GCCCCCCCTGCACCCGAGGAACTGCCCCCGGCGCCGCCTGTCCCATCGCTGCCGCCGGCGCCGGTGCCCCCCACTGCATTGGATCCACCGGTTGCGTTCCCGCCGGTGCTGCCCCCGCTGCCGCCAGCGCCGGTGAAACCACCCATTCCGGTGCCCGTCGTGCCGCCCATGCTCGGCGTGCCTCCGTTTCCCGTTCCGAGAGCGCCACCCGACGCGAACCCTCCGGAGCCCACCTGGCCCCCCGCGGACGCACCACCCTGACCCAACGAGCCTCCGGGGCGCCCACCGGAGTCATCGGCGGCCGCGCACGCGAGCGCCCCGCAGCCTAGAAGCACAGCGAACAATTGCAATGACGTCCGACGCATCCGTTCTCCCCAACCGTGGCGCGCCCCGTACCGCTGAAGGCGCGCGCTCGGGCGCCCTTCCCCAGCAAACGTGAATCCCAGCAAGCGTTGCATGGGGCTCGTGCGCGGTCGGTGCTCGGTCACGTCGTCATAGTGGCAGCGGCGCAGATCAGGCAGGCAGCCTGCCCTTCGCGCGCGCGGGCAGGACGCATCCACCTCGTACGTGTCGAACGGCTCCGCCTGCCCTTCGCGCGTGCGGGGGCCAGGGCTCGCGCTTCGAGGCGGTTGGAACGACGAACGGCTAGCGCACTCGAGCGGCTCGGCGCTCTGGGCGGGCAACGATGCAGAGGCCCGCGCTGCGCGTGAAGCGCGCGGTCCGTTGTTCTTCCACCATGAAGCCGTTCGCTGCGCCCTCGCCGAGCATGTCCGGCGCTCGTGCGAGCGTCGTGTGCTCGATGCGCGCCCGACCCGCGGCGACGTGCTCGCGATTCTCGGCACGAGCCCGCGCGACCTTCCGCGCGGATCGATCGATGGCGACGATCGTCCCGCGGTCGAGCGTTGCGCACACGAGCCGAACGGCATGCCCTCCTCCGGCGCCGATCTCGAGGATGCGCTCTCCCGAGCGAGCCGCGAGCTGCTCGACCGCTCACGCGATGCGCTCCGGAACGCGCGTCCGAACGCCGCGCGGCTCTCGTTGCTTCCGAGAGCGCTCGGCTCCCGAAGCGGCACGTGTCGAGCCTCGGCGAGGTGCAGACATGGCCGAAGTCTAAGATTTGCGCGTGTGGGCTCGCATGACCGCGTTTGCGCGCTCGCCCCTCCTCGCGCGTGCCCCGCCCCGGTCGTTGCGACGGCCCCTTTTGCGAGACCTCACGGGGGCGCACCGCTTTTGCCGTGACGCATGCCACTCGCGTGTCCGCGAATCCCCTCGCAACCCGCCATCCCGTGAGGCGCTGGGGATTCTTCGTCCAAACGACGCAACGGAGCGCGTGCTCATGTGGGCGGGAGTGCGGCGTCGGCGCACGTCGCCCGGGGGTGCCGTTGGCCCGCACGCGAGCCATCCCGTTACGGAACGCATGCCTTTTTCTTGGTCTTGGTGCCCGATCCGCTAGCATCGCCGGGTCGTGAGGCGGATGGCGACTGCGCTCCGTGGTCGGGGCGCCGCGAGGGCGTTGATCGTCGCGCTCGTGGTGATGACCGGCATTGCGCTCGGGCTCGGCACGACCACCTTCGTTTATGCCGAGGGCGCGTCGTACCTCGTGGACTCACCGAAGGCGTGCGCCAACTGCCACGTGATGAACGAGCAGTTCGAAGGCTGGCAGGCGTCGAGTCATCACGGTGTGGCAACGTGCAACGACTGCCACCCTCGAAACCTGCCTCTTTTAAACATTTCCGACCCCAG
>QGUH01000236.1 GCA_003242355.1 Pseudomonadota bacterium | reverse complement strand
CGGGCTATCGGCACGCCTCGATCCAGGACGCACGCTCACTCCTCGCACGGGCAGAAGCGAGCAGCCGTATCGCGTGCACCTTCACCGAGGATCCAGCGCTGTTCACCGACGAGGGCCTCTCGGGGTTCGACGTGGTCGTGTTCGCGAACACGACGGGGGACGTGCTCGATGCCGAAGGAGAAGCCGCGCTCGAGCGCTTCGTGCGCCGAGGTGGCGGCTTCGTGGGCGTGCACGCCGCCGCCGATACCGAGCACGATTGGGAGTTCTACGGCGAGCTCCTCGGCGCGCGCTTCGTGAGTCATCCCGAGGTGCCGGTCGAGGTGGAGGTGATGGTCGAGCGCGCCGATCATCCGTCAACGGCGCATTTCGAGCCGAGCTTTCGCTTCACCGACGAGTGGTACAACTTCGACCGAAATCCGCGCGAGACCGCGACCATTCTGCTCACCATCGACGAGAGCGGGTTCACGGTGCCCAACGTGCCGCCGACTCCCTCCATGGGGCCCGATCATCCGGTGGCCTGGTACAAGGAAGTCGGCAGCGGGCGCATGTTCTACACGAACCTCGGGCATCGCCCGGAGACGTACCGAAATCCGGCTTTTCAGCAGCATCTGCTCGAGGGCATTCGCTGGGCCGCGCGTGGGGGCGGGCTCTCGCGCGCGGTGCTCACTCGCGTTCCGAAGAACCCGATGGCGCTCGCCGTCGCTCCGTCGGGCGAGGTGTACTTCATCGAGCGCACCGGCGAAGTGCTCCGTTACGATCCGAGCACGGGTCACGTCACGGAAGCGGCGCGCATCGCCGTCGACACCGCGCACGAAAACGGCCTGCTCGGCATCGTTCTGGATCCCGAGTTCGACGAGAACCGGTTCGTTTATCTCTACTACTCCGAGCCGCTCCCCGACACGCTCCCGCGCGATGCGCCTCCGGGGCGCAACGTGCTCGCGCGCTTCACGGCGAGCCCGGACGGAACGCTCGATCCGAGCACCCGCCACGAGCTGCTCGCCGTTCCGAGCGAGCGGCGGTGTTGTCACGAAGGGGGCGCGCTCGCGTTCCTTCCCGACGGCACGCTGCTGATTTCGACGGGAGACAACACCAACCCGTTCGAATCGGAGGGAGCGGCGCCGATCGACGGACGGCCCGGGCGCGAGACGTTCGACGCGCGCCGGACCTCGGGCAACCCGTTCGACTTGCGCGGCAAGATTCTGCGCATCGACCGCGACGGCAGTATTCCTCCTGGCAACCTCTTCCCCGAAAGCGGTGAGCTCGGTCGCCCGGAGGTGTACGCCATGGGCGCGCGCAATCCCTTCCGGATCGCGGCGGATCCCGTGACCGGTCGGGTGTTCTTCGGCGACGTAGGGCCGGATGCGGCGGTGGACGCGGCGCGCGGGCCGCGCGGTTACGACGAGATCAATCTGATCGAGGAGCCGGGCGACTTCGGTTGGCCCGAGTGCATCGCGCAGAATTTGCCGTACAAGGCGGTCGACTTCGCGACGGGCGCCGTGGGCGAGCCGTTCGATTGTTCTGGCCGCGTGCCGGCGTTGCTCGCGTACGACTACGGCAAGTCGCGGTATCCGGCGCTCGGCAGCGGAACGGACTCGTCGGGCGTGTTCCGCGGGCGCACGGCCATTGCGGGGGCCGTGTACCGTGCCGTCTCGGGAGCTCGCTTCGCGCTGCCCGCGCGCTTCGAGGGGGCGCTGTTGATGACGGACTGGACGCGCGACGTGATCGCGGCGGTTTCCGTGAGCGAGAGCGGGGCCCTCGCGCGCATCGAGCGCCTGTTCGCGTCCGAAAGCTTCCGGCGTCCGATCGACATCGAAGTCGCGCCGGACGGCGCCCTCTACGTGCTCGAGTACGGAAGCGGCTTTTGGGGCGACAATGCCGACGCGGCGCTCAGTCGAATCGAGTACGGCCCGCCCGAGCTGTTGAGCCCCGTCGCGAAAATCGAGGCTTCCAGGACGCACGGCGCCGCGCCGCTCACGATCGAGCTCTCGGGTCTCGGGTCGCGGGCCGTGGGACCCGGTCAATCGATCGTCGAGTACGCCTGGGATCTCGACGGCGACGGACGCGCCGACGCCTACGACCCGGTGCTCGAGCACACGTTCGAAGAGGCGGGCGCGCACACCGTCGCCCTCACGGTCACGTCGAGCACCGGTGCGAAGAGTTTTCCCGTAGCCATCGACATCGTCGTCGGCAACGCGCCGCCGTCGGTGCGCATCGTCGCTCCGCGTCGCGGCCAGACCGTGGTCCCGGGGAGCACCATCACGCTCGAGGGCGAGGCGATCGATCCGGAAGACGGCAGGGCCGCGTGCGACGAGCTCGTGTGGAACGTGAGCCTCGGGCACAACGCCCACGCGCACCCCGTCGCGACGCTGTCCGGTTGCAAGACGAGCTTCACGGCCGAGAGCGAGGAGCACGGCGCGAGCACCGACGTCACCTTCTACGCGGTGGAGCTCGTGTACACCGATCACGGCGGGCCGAACGGCGAGCCACCGCTCACGGCGCGTCGGGGCATTCGCCTGGACATCGAGCGCTGACGCCTCGAAAACCCTCCACGTTTGTGGAGAGCGCCCGAGGAGGCCGAGCTCTCGAGAGAGAGCTCGGGGCGACGTGGCGCGCTGACGCCTCAAAAAAAGCGCCCCCCACGTGTGTGGAGGGCGCCCGAGGAGGCCGAGCTCTCGAGAGAGAGCTCGGGGCGTCGAATCAGTTGGGGACCGCCGAGAGGTCGTCGGCGTACAGGTCGGGGAACGACGAGCCTCCGTTCTGCTGCACGTAGGCCTGGACCGTCGTGCACCCCGCGGGCACGTTCAGGGTGCCGGCGAGCTCCACCCAGGTGCCGGAAGCGGCGTTCGCCGCCGCGATGGTGGAGAACGTCTCCGCGCCGTTGCACACGAGCTTGGCCGAAAGCATCAGCTCGACGCTCGCACCCGAGTCCTGCCGCGCGAACAGCGAGACGGCGTAGGCTCCCTGCCCCGTGGGTAAGAAGTGCGAGGGGCCTTGCCAGCTCGCCGTGCGACCCGACGCCACGATGGCTTGCGATCCGCCGTGTACGACGGCGGTCGTGACGTCGAGGCCCGCGCCGAAGGGTGACCAGTCGCTCGTGCCGAGCTCGGCGTCGCCGTTGCCCAACAGATTGAAGGGGCTCTCCGCGTTCACGACGAGGTCGTCTACGAAGATGTCGGGGAACGTCGAGCCGCCGCCTTGCTGCACGTAGAGCTGCACCGTGGTGCACCCGGTGGGCACGGCGAGCGTGCCGGCGAGCTCGACCCAGGTGTCGGGCGCGGCGCTCGTGGTGTTCACCGTGGTGAAGCTCTCCGCGCCATTGCACACGAGCTTGGCCGAAAGCATGAGATCCAGCGTTTCCGCCGAGTCTTGCAGGGCGTAGAGCGACACCGCGTAACTTCCGGCGCCCGTCGGCAAGAAGTGCGACGGCCCTTGCCAGGACGCCGTGCGTCCGCTGCTCACGCCCGCCGTCGCGCCGCCGTGCACGGTCGTGGTGGAGGTCCCGAGCGAAGCGCCGAAGGGGGCCCAGCCGCTCGTGCCGAGCTCGAAGCCGCCATTGCCGATGAGGTTGAACGACCCGGTTTGCGGCGGGTCCTGCACCGGCACCGAGAGGCGCTGCTGGACCGAGACGTCATCCAGGTAGATGCCGACCCCGGGCGCAGGACCTTCGACGTAGAACGACAGCTCGGAGAGCGCGCACGGCGGCACGACGAGATCGCCGCGGATCTCGACCCAGCCCGAGTCGTTCGCCGTGGCCGAGCCGATGCGCTGGAATGCCTCCGTGCCGTTGCACGTCGTCTTGGCCGTGAGGATCGCGGTGTCGGAGGCGGCGCCGTCCAGCCGCACGAACGCGCTCGCTCGGTACGTCGCTCCGGGCGTCATCGAGGCGAGCAGGCTCGTCGCCATGCCCTGCCAGCTCGCGTCGCGATTGGTGACGAACGCGCTGGCCGAGCCGCCGTGCGCGTGAGCCGTGCCGTGGGTGATGGTCGTGCTACCCCAGGGGAACCAGCCCGACACGTCCGTTTCGAAGTCGCCGTTCGCGACGATGTTCGGTCCGAGCGGCTCGCCGATCCCGCGCACGGCGACGTCGTCGAGCAGGATGTCGACGCCTGCCGCCGGCCCTTCGAGATAGAGCGTGAGCCCGGTGAGATCGCAGAGCGGGACCTCCAGCGTTCCCGTGAGCGGAACCCACTCGTCGTCGTTCGCCGTCGTCGTCGCGAGGCGCACGAACTGATCGGCCTCTCCGGCGCAGCTTACCTTCGCGGTCATGGCGAGCGTGTCGCTCGCGGCGCCATCGATGGATCCGTAGGCCGAGACTTCGTACTCCCAGCCGGGTTGGACGAGGCCGCCGAGCTCGAAGGCCGGGCCCTGCCACGTGTCGGTGCGACCGCTCGCGCGACCGCTGCGGTGGCCCGTGTGCGCATCGTCGGACACGACTTCGACGCCCGCGATCCCGAAGCCACTGAAGCCATCCGCGCCGGCTTCGAAGCTGCCGCTGTAGACGAGGTTCGGCGCGACGCCCGGCGCATCGGGCGCGAGCCCGACGAAGGCATCGAACATCCCGTAGTAGGCGGGCTTGCGCGCGTAGTTCTCGTCGAAGGGGAGCGGATCGTCGGGACCGAAGGTGGAGTCGATCCACGAGTGGCGATCCGTAAAGCCCCAGGTCGTGACCGCGGTGCAGCCCGGCACGGCGACGCACGCCGCCACCGCTCGGTGGTACACTTGCTGTTGCAGCGCGAGCTTCTCGGCGAAGGTGCCGGACACGTCCGCGACGCGGACGTCGAGCTCGCTCAGGTTCACGGTCAGGCCGAGCTCCGTGAAGCGACGGAAGTTCTCGACCATGTCCTCGTAGGAGGGCGCGTGCTCCGCCGTGAAATGCGCCTGGAAGCCCACGCCGTCGATCGGAACCTTCTTCTTTAGGAGCTTCTTCACGAGCTCGTAGACGGCGTCGGACTTGGCGTTGAGGCCTTCGATCCCGTAGTCGTTGTAATAGAGCTTCGCGTCCTTGTCGGCCTTGCGCGCGGCCTTGAACGCATCGGCGATGTAGCCTTCGCCGAGCTTGCGCAAGAAGACCGTGTCACGGAGCGAGCCGTCGTCGGCAATGGCCTCGTTGACGACGTCCCAGCCCTCGACGTGACCTCGGTAGCGCTTGACGACCTTGTCGATGTGCTTGTCGAGGTACTTTTCGAGATCGCGCTTGGAGAGGCCGTCGTTCACCCAGGAGGGGAGCTGCTGGTGCCAGACCAGCGCGTGCCCTTTGATCTTCTGGTTGGCGGCGCGCGCAGCGGCGATCACGGCGTCGGCTTGGGTGAAATCCCACTCCTTGTGCGACACCGGCTGCAAGGAGCCCCACTTGAGCTCGTTTTCGGGGGTGACGTAGGAGAACTCGCTGGCCAGCAGCGTCGCGTACGTGGTGTCCGTCGTGAGCGGGCCGTATGCGGACGCGGCGCCTGCGAGGCGCTTCTTGGTCCGCGCCGCCTCGGCGAGCGTGTTCGGAGGCGTGGGGTGCAGGGGGCACGGAATCCCGGGGTGGTGCTTGTGGCGCTTGGTGCGTTTGTAGTGCTTGTGGTGCCTGTGGTGCTTGTGGTGCTTGAAGTGGTCCCCATGGTGGTGCTTGCCGCGCACTTTGTGACCGTGGTCGCGGCCATGGTCGCGAGCTTCGTGGTCATGGCCCTTCCCGCGGCGCCCCTTGTCGCCGTCGTCGTGGCCCTTCCCGTGGCGCAGCTCGGTGTCTACGGAATCGACGGCCTCCGGCTGCTCGACGTCCAGACCGCAGCCGGCGCCCGCTGCGCCGAGCAAGAGCACGAGGTATGCGAGCCGACTTCTACTCATGGGGTGAATGCCTCCTGAAAGTTACATATGCTCGAACTCGCGTTTTTTAACAACGGTTTTTTGTGGTGGTCGCGCGGTGGTCGAGTGAGGTGTTTTCGATCTCGGATCCGGCTGTTTTTCTGCTGTTTCGTGGTGGTGAGGGTGTGGTGTGACGGTGTCGTTTGCACGTGTCGAGCAGCGTTTTGCACAACGCGAGCACCGTGCTTGTTCTCGTCTTCCCGTGTCACGCCGGTGCGCCCGAATTCTACGACCAGTGGGTGAAGGTGAGGGCTCCTCGTAGCTTGCAGGTCCGCTCGTTTTTGCGCTTTTTCGAGGCGTTTCGTGCGCGTCCGTGCCCCGCGGGCTCGGCGGGAGCGCGTCGCCGGGGGGGGGTGGGGGTTTTCCCGGGGGGGGG
>QGUH01001241.1 GCA_003242355.1 Pseudomonadota bacterium | reverse complement strand
GCGTGGCGGGAAAAAGGTGCCCCCGGTGCGTCGCGGGGAGACCGAGCACGGCGTCGGCGCCGGCGACGTCGTACTCCGCGTAAGCGCGATACGAAATGGCCGCGATGCGATCGCCCTCCGAAACGCCGCGGACGCCGGGACCGAGCGCGTCGACCACGCCCCAGGCCTCGTGGCCCGACTCCCCCGGCGCGAGCGGATAGCGCGACCACGGCATTCCTAGCCAATTGCCGAGATTCGAGGCGCACACCCCCGTGCCTTCGACTCGGAAGCGCACTTGGCCCGGACCAGGCTCCGGAAGAGCCGTCTCTTCGACCCTCACCTCACGCGGGCCGACGATGCGGGCTGCGCGCATCGTGCGAGTGCCGACGCTCATAGGGCGATTTCTGAGCGTCTCATCCAGAGTTGTCAAGCGGTTTGGGTGGATGTTTTTCCGCTTTCATGACGATCGATATCGATATCGCCTCGTAGTAGTCGTCGTTTTCATTCACGCGTGATGGCGTTCGAGCGAGCCGAATGAGACTGCCGCGTCGCGTGTGCGCATTCATCGTACGCTCGAGATGGATTTTCGACTCGAGTCGAGAGCGAATTCCCCCGGATTCGCCGGCGATGTACGACGCACGCTTTTGCGCGAGTCATGCTCGGCACTCGCTCGGCTCTCTCCCCTGCGGAAGTTGCCCTGCCGGGGGCGCTCCGTTCGACGCCGGTTTCGCCCATTTCGGCGCGTTCTTCACCGTTTCGGTACGTCGCGGCGTCGAGGCCGATGCTTCGGCACGCGGCGTGCGCCGGGCTTCGGAAGGCGCGTGCGGGATCTCGGTCAGCGTTGCGAATTCTCGGCCGATCCCGTGCGACGAAAACGCACGGGCGCACCGTGTGAACTCGGTGTGATCGCGCAGGTTGGTGCATCGATGTTCGTGTGGGTGGCGAGGCAGGTTTGTAATTCGATATCGGGATTGGGTGATGACGAGAAAGCGCGCGCGGAGTGTGGCAAAGGCCGCACTTGACAGCTTTTTGACGAGGTACAAACCTCGTTGGTTAGGGACGCAGCAAGGTAATATTGAATGCCCCAACACGTTTTGATCACCGGGGGAGCGGGATTCATCGGATCTCACGTCGTCGACGAGCTCCTCGAGCACGGTTACGCAGTTCGAGTCCTCGACAATTTGACGCCCCAGGTGCACGGGCCCATGGCGCGACGTCCCGACTATCTGGACCCGCGCGCCGAGCTCGTGGTCGGTGACGTGCGGGACGTGGCGCGCGTCCGTCGCGCGCTCGACGGCGTCGACCTCGTCGTGCATCTGGCGGCGGCGGTCGGCGTCGGCCAGAGCATGTACCAAATCCGCGAGTACGTGGAGACGAACGACGTCGGAACCGCCGTTTTGCTCGAGGAGCTCGCGCGCCGCAAGGTCACGCGGCTCGTCGTCGCCTCCAGCATGAGCGTCTATGGCGAGGGCCGTTATCGCGACGCAGACGGAGTCGTGTACGACGACGTCGAGCGCTCCTTGGACGATCTGCGCGGAGGGCGGTGGGAGCCCCGCACGCGAAGCGGGGGCGATCTGATCCCGGTGCCGACTCCGGAAGAGAAAGCTCCCTGTCTGTCTTCCGTGTATGCGCTCTCGAAGTACGACCAAGAACGGCTCTGCTTGATGGTCGGGCGGGCGTACGGGATCCCGACGGTCGCGCTGCGCTTCTTCAACACCTATGGCCGGGTCAAGTGGCTCCGAATTCCGAAAACGGGGGGCCCCCCA
>QGUH01000235.1 GCA_003242355.1 Pseudomonadota bacterium | reverse complement strand
CCTTGGGTCTGTTTTTTTTAGGGGTTTCGGCCTCCCGCCCCGTCCCCCGGGCAGCTTTGGCGCGGGCCGGCGACTTTGTGGGCTCCGAGCCGCCGAGGTCGTGGTGGCGGGATTGCTGCGCGATCATCTCGGCGCCCGCGCGGAGGCTCAGGAAGAAGCCACGGCGGCACGACGCTCCCGCGCGACGCGCGTCGCGCCGGAGGAACGGAGCCCGGAGCCGCGCGAGCGCGAATCGCGACCGGGTGCAGAACCCGTGGCGCCGCGCGAGCCCTCGGCAGCGCGTGGTGCCTCCGGAGGCGCGCCCTCTGCGTCGCGTGAGAGGGCCGTGAGCGACGCTTCGGCGCGCGGGTCCACTGCTCGCGAGCCGTCGACGACGCGCGACGCCTCCGCGCCGCGCGAGCCCTCGGCACGTGGGCCTGCGCCGGCACACGAAGCCCCCGCTGCCGTGAGCGACGTTTCGGCGCGCGCAGCGAAAGTGGATCACGAGCCTGCTGCCTCGGTGCCCGCCGCGGGGACGCCGGATCTCGAGCCCTCCTCCGCGCCGCAATCGGAAGCCGAAACGACACAAGTAGAGAGCGTCGAGCTCTACGCGAGCGTGGGGCGCCGGCAGGGAGCCCGCCCGGGAGATTACGAGCGCCTCCTCGCCGAGGCCGGGATTCCGGCGGAAGCCGTCGCGTACGTTCGCGTTCGCCACCGGAACGCGTTCGTGGGCGTGGCGCCGGACGTGGTGGAGCGTGCGCTGCAGGCGCTGGACGGAAAAGTCGTCGCCGGAGCGCGTGTCAAGGCCGAGCCGTCGCGCGGGCGGGCCAAAGCTCCTGTCGAAAGCGAGGACGGCGAGCCCGCCAGCGACGCACAGTGATGCGGTCGGCGCTCCAGAACGCCGATCGGTTCGACGGGCTTGCGTTTGGGCGCCCGTTTTGGGATGGCGGTGCTTCGGGCTCTCCCGGATGAGACCTTCACGGCCTCGCTCCGCAGGGGCGGCTCGCGCCGCCCTTGGCCATGCGGGGCAGTCCGTTCGACGCTACTTTCCGCAGATTTCGGCGCGTTCCCAACCGTTCGGCGCGCGAGAGCGTTCGCGACGGACCGATTTGGGACGTCGAAACCCGTTCCTCGTGAGTAGCACGTTGCGTGCCAGGGCGGCATCCGCAAACGACGAGAAGCACAACGGAATTCGTCCTCGAACGCGTTGAAAAGTCGGCGGGCTCGATGAGAATAAGAGCACGCATGCTCGAGCTCGAACGATTGGTCGGTGACGTCGAATGGGCAAAGGCGCACCGCCTCCCTCCCCGTGAGCTCGTGCCCATGCTCAAACGGCTCGTGGCGGTCGCCCCCGCCGGCTCGCCCGCGGGCCGCACGGCTCGCCGGGATCTCGCCGAGTTGCTCGTCGCGTCGCACCCGTGGCGTGCCGCGCGCCTGGCAACGGAGGTGTTGAAGGGCGGCGCAGACGACCGCGCGTATGCCGTGCTCGGGCTCGCGCATACGGTGCTCGGCAACTATCGCTGCGCCGCACGCGCGTACCGAGCGGCGCTGGCCATCGCCCCGGGCACCGCCGAGTACGAGCACAACCTCGGTCACCTGCTCGACGTCGCGTTCGACCAGCCGCAGCGCGCGCTCGTGCATCTGCGGCGCGCGTTCGCGGCGCTCCCCGCAGAAACCGAAGTCGCAAGCTCGCTCGCGCACGCGCTCTTGCGCTCGGGGCTCGAGCACGAAGCCGCAGCGGTGCTCGAATCCGCCTTCGACGGGGATCTCGAGCGCGTTCGCGCGACCCTTTCGCGCTGGGCGTAGTCCCCAATCCGGCGCTCAGCCGTGGTATGCGGGGCAGCGATGCCGAAGCGCTGCTTCTCCGTGCTGCTGCCGGTCGCCTGCGCCGCAGTGGCTTCGCTCGCTCACGCTCAACCCGCTGCCGCTCCGCAACCGCAGGCCGCGCCTGCAGGGTCGCCGGCGGGAGCTGCTGCCACTCCGCAACCGCCGACCGCACCTCTGCAGCCGCCGGCTGGAACGGCGGCTCCCACCGCACCTGCCGCGCAAGCCGCTCCACCCGCGGGCGCGACGGAGCCGCGCCTGCCGGAGGTGTCCGATCCGTTGCTCGCCCCGCCGCCGCCTCCGCCCAACGTGCTCCGCACCTGGCAAGAGGCGATCGCGCTCATTCGCAAGCAGTCGTCCGCGCTGCAATCGATCCGCGCGCGGGTGCAGCAGGCCGAGGCGCAGACCCGTATCGCGCTCGCGCCGGCCTTGCCGCAGCTCACCGCGACGGGAGCGGTGACGCACCACCTGCTCACGGGCGAGGGAGTTCGGGACACCGATCCGCCGAGCCTGGGCACCATTCCCGATCCGCGCACGACGTTCAGCGCCGAGCTCGGGCTACGCGTTCCGCTACTCGCGCCGACGGCTTGGTACGCGCTCGGGACGGCGCGTGAAGCGGCCGAAGCCGCACGGTTCGACGCGCGCGAGGTCGAGCGTCAGCAGATCGCAGCCGTGGCGAACGCCATCGTCACGGCCGTCACGGCGGAGCGCCTCGCGGAAGTCAGCCGTGTTTCGCTGCAGAGCGCGCTCTCCACGCTCGAGCTCAACAAGCGGCGCGCGGCGCTCGGTGCCGCAAGCACCATCGACGTGCTGCGCACCGAGCAGGAAGTGTCGCTGTCACGCGCGCAAGTGGTCGCGGCGGACGAAAGCGTGCACCGCGCCCGTGAAGCCCTGGGGCTTGCGCTCGGCAGCAGCGAGCCGTGGGGAATCACGCCTTCGATCCGCCTCGATCAGCTCGCGCTCGATGCCCGGACGAGCTGCACGCCCGAGAACCGAATCGACGCGCGGCCGGACGTGCAGGCCGCCGAAGCCCACGTCCGCGTCGCCGAACGCGACGTGAAGGCCGTGGATTACACCTACTGGCCCACGCTGGAGGCCGTCTCCAACGTAACCTACTGGTCCAACGATCGGGTAACGGCCAATGGCGAGAATCTGACCTGGACCATCGGCGGTCTGCTCACCTTCCGGCTGTACGATGGGGGCTTGCGCTACGCGACCCGTGACTTCAACCGGGCGGCGCTCGCGGCCCAGCGTGCGGAGCTCGCCGAAGTGCGCCGGCAAGCAGCCGTCGAGGTCTCTCAGGCGCTGCGTGCCGTACGGGTGGCCGAAGCAAACCTCGAAGTTACGGCGCGCAGCCGTGAAATTGCTCGGGAAACCGCCCGGCTCACGCGCGTGGCCTACCTGAACGGCAGCGGCACGAGCTTCGACCTCGTCGATGCGGCCCGCCGTCTGCGCGAGACCGAGCTCCAGTTCGCCATCGACGAGTTCGAGGTGCTGCGTGCACGGGTGGCGGCCCTGCTGGCGCTCGCCACGTGCAAGGTGTGACGGCGTCGCCTCGATGCTACCCTGCGGCCATGCGTGACCGAGCCTTCGAACTGCTCCTCGCAGTCACGGCGGCCGTCTTCTTCTACTTGATCGGGCACATCTTTCTGGCCACGCCGCCGGCGCAGCTCGCCGCCGGGGGTATCGCTCAGAAGATTCTCTACTTCCACGCGCCCGCGGGATACGCGATGTACCTCTCCGGCGTCGCGTGCGGGGTAGCGAGCGCGCTCTACCTCCTGCGCCCCAGCGATCGTCGCGACGCCTGGGCGCGCGCCGGAGCGGAGTGCGCCGTCGCCTTCGGGCTGATGATGCTCGTGAGCGGCCCGCTCTGGGGAAAGAAGGCCTGGGGCGTGTATTGGACGTGGGATCCGAGGCTCACGACCACGCTGCTCAGCGTGCTCATCTACGTCGCAATCGTGGTGCTGCGCGCATTCAGCGGCGGCGGCGACGCGGAGCGCCGTTTCGCAGCTGCGCTCGGCGTGCTCGGCACGGTCAACCTTCCCATCATCCACTACTCCGTGCGCCTATGGGGCGGCAATCACCCGACCGTGATCACGGGCCAGGGCGGCGGCCTGAAGCACCCCGCAATGGTGCAGTCGTTGGTCCTCGGATTCGTCGCGATGACCCTGCTCGCGATTTTGCTCCTCGTTCTGCGCGCCCGTGTCGCCTTCGCGAGCTCGCGGCTCGTTCGCCTGGAGGAAGCTGCCGCAGCGCGGGAAACGCTCGATAGCTAGCAACCCGAAACGTCACCGATGCAAGGCACCCAAACGACAACGCCGAGCGAGCGCTCGACCGAATTCGCACCCGTCGAGGGCGGTCCCGAAACCACCAGCGCAGAAGCCCTCCTCGTGGCGGCATATCTGCTGATGTGGGCGATTCTGCTCACGTTCGTGCTTCTCTCTTGGCTGCGGCAGAAGCGCCTCGACCGGCGCGTCGCCGAGCTGGAGCGAGCGCTGGGCACCGCGCGTTCATGACTTTCGAGCACGTCATCTACATTCCTGGCGTACTGTTGATCGGGCTGGCCCTCGGCTACGTGATGGGCGCTCGAGCCGTCCGCGCCGAGGTCGAGCGGATGCGAAAACGTGCCAAGGAGTGACCATGCTCGATTTCTCTCTTTCGGACGAGCAGAAGGCCCTGATCGAAACCGCGCGGCGCTTCGCGCGCGAACGGATCGTCCCGGTCGCCGCCGAGTGCGACCGTGAAGCGCGCTTTCCGCGCGACGTGTTCGAGGCAGCGCACGAGATCGGGCTCGTGAACATGACCGTGCCTCCCGAGTACGGAGGCGCGGGGCTCGGCGAGCTCGACAACGCGCTCGTTGCCGAGCAGCTCGCCTGGGCGTGCACCGGGATTCAGACGAGCCTGCTCGCCAACTCGTTGGCGCTCACCCCGATCAAGCTCGCGGGCAGCGAGGAGCAGAAGAAGAAGTACCTCGGCATGCTCACCGCCGAACCGGTGTTCGCCAGCTACTGCACGACGGAGCCGAGCGGTGGAAGCGACGTCGCCGGCATGCGCACGCGGTTCACCGTGCACGGCGACGAGTTCGTGCTGAACGGCGAAAAGTCGTGGATCACGAACGCCACCCTGGCGAGCTTCTACGTGGTCTTCGCGACCTCGGATCCCGAGAAGCGGCACCGCGGCATCGCCGCCTTCATCGTCGATCGCGACACGCCGGGGCTGCGCGTCGGCAAGCACGAGGACAAGCTCGGGCAACGCGCGAGCGACACCGCGGTCGTGCACTTCGAAGAGGTCCGCGTCCCCAAGCAGAACCTGCTCGCCCCCGAGGGTCAGGGTTTCCGCCTCGCCATGGAGACCTTCAACCAGACGCGGCCCGACATCGGCGCGATGGCGACGGGGCTGATGCAGCGCTGCCTCGACGAGTGCGTGACCTACGCGCGGGAACGAAAGACCTTCGGGGTTCCCATCGGTGAGCATCAGCTCGTCCAGGCGATGCTCGCGGAGATGGCGATCGGCGTCGAAGCAACGCGCCTCCTCTACATGAAGGCCGCCTGGAACCTCGACAACGGCGTGCGCGACCCGATGCTCTCGAGCTGCGCCAAGGCGTTCGGCGCCGACCGCGCCATGCAAGCCGCGACCGACGCGGTGCAGATTTTCGGCGGCAACGGCTACGTCCGCGACTACCCCGTGGAAAAACTGATGCGCGACGCCAAAGTGCTGCAGATCTACGAGGGAACGAGTCAGATCCAGCGCCTCGTGATCGCCCGGAATCTACTTTCCTCCTGATCGGGCACGGGTCGTCGCTGCGTCGCGCCGGGCGCGAAGTCGTCTCCCCAATCCGCTTCGGTCTCGACTGGACGGGCAGGGGCGGCGTGTACCTGCGCGACGCACGCTGACGGAGCGCGCAGCGGCACTCAGGCCCGTCCCCGCCCGGGGGGATGGGCCCCCTGTTGCCGGCTGGGGGTATCGAGGCTAGTTTCCGAGCGTGTTCGGCCTTTCCTTCAGCGAGCTCGTGGTGATCAGCGTGGTGGCGTTGGTCGCCGTAGGCCCGCAGAAACTGCCGGGCATGCTTCGCACCCTGGGGCAGTGGTTGCGGAAGCTCAGGATCATGACCCACGAGGTCCGCACCCAGACGGGGATCGACGAGCTGTTGCGCGCCGAGGGCCTCCAGGGAGGCCTGACCGAGCTCCGCTCGTTGATCCGCGGCCAAGCGCCCGCCTTCACGCCCCCCTACACCCCACCCCCACCGCCGCCCCCACCGCCGCCCCCGGAACCCCCCGCCGCGGAAGACGACCCGTACGCCCCCGTGTGGGTAGACCCCACGCGCGAGGACCCCCCCCCGGACCCGGACGCGCAGGGGCCCCCCCCGACCAGACGCCCCGCCCCCCCGGAAGAGCCCGGCCCGCGCCCCCCACCCCCCCGCCCCCAGG
>QGUH01000234.1 GCA_003242355.1 Pseudomonadota bacterium | reverse complement strand
CAACACGCCTGCGGTGCATGAGGCGCTGGGCGAAAAACCCATGGTGCGTGAGAAGCCCGGGCGGAACGCCGACGGTGGCACCGCCGTCAGAACTGCACGAAGAAGTCGACGTTGGGGGCGAGCATTCTGTTGCCCGCGGGCAGCTCGACGAAGGGGAGCCAATTCGTGCCGTATCCCAGGCCGAGCTCGAAGCGAGCGCTGTCGCTGGCGAGCGCGAATCCGGGGATGGCGCTCCACACGAAGCGAGTCTTGGGCCGCGCGCCGATATCGGCCTCGACGAGGGTATCGTCCTGGACGAACGTGCCCGAAATGCGCGCGGCGCGCTGGGCGACGAGGCAGCGAGCGAGCAGCGTGAGGAAGAAACCGCGCGCGAGGCGAACCTCCGTGTACGAGGCCGTCGTGAGCGCACCCGTGACGAGCGCGCCGGCCACGCGCGCGTCGCTGTTGACGTTCCCGCGCGCGGCCACGCCCGTGTACGTGAAGCGCAGGCTCTGGGCGAACGCGTCACTGACGTTCAGCGTGAAGATGCCGTCGAAGGGGATGACCGTGATCGACGCGCTGCTCGTTCCGCTCCGCACGAGCTGCGACGAGAGCGTGCTCGCGTCGAGGTAAACGATACCAACCCGCGCCGCGACGCCGAACGGGCCGAAGTACGCGTCGCGCGCCTTGACGAACCCGTTCGGCACCGGTGAGCCGAGAAACGGGAACGCGAGCCACGGCGGCAGGTACGTTCCCACGCTGAGAACGTCGAACAGGCCCACTTCTTCCCGGAGAATCCCGAGCGAGATGCGGCCTTGCGGGAGCGTCGCGGCCGTGTGCTGCGTGTTCGCGATGAGGCCCTCGGGTTGCGCACGGGCGGGCAGGGACGAAAACGCGCACGCGGTGGCGCACGCGATTGCGGTGACGTGCGTCAGTGGGTCGTGAGGCCGCATGAGGTGCCGTTCGCGCGACAGGTCCAGGTGCCGTTGCGCCCGCGCACGGCGTGCTCTCCGTTCGGCCGCTGCACGAGAACGACCGTGCCCTTGCCTCCGACGATCACCTCGGCCAAATCGACCAAAATCTCCGTGGACCCGTCGGGAGCGCGGCGCGCGACGAGGGCGTCGCGCGCGAAGGACACGGGAGGCGTGCCCTGCTGTTCGAGCGAGCCTTCCACGGCGCTCGCCGCAACGACCAAGCTTTCGGGCACCGGGTCTCCGATGCCGATGTCGCGCGCGAATGCGGCGGTAAAATCGAGATCGACGACCATCGCGCCAGGGGGTTGGAGCACGATGAGTCGGCACCCCCGCGCGGTGCCTTCGAAGCTCCGCCGAAGATGCGAGTTCTCGATGGCGAGGGTGAGCTCGAGCACGCCGTCCGCACGTGTCTCGATTTCCCCGGTGTCTCGTCCCGCGCAATCCGTCCGCGCGTGCACGACTCCTGCAAGCGTGTAGTCCTCGGGTGCGGAGACGCGCTCGCCGAGCGCCTGGCTAGCGGCGTCGACGGCCGAATGCAGGGAATCGATCAGCGCCGTTTGATAGCGGATCCCGAGCTCGTCCATCGCTTCGAGCACGAGCGACACTTCGGCGGCGCTCGGTGTGCCCGACGGCTGATCGAAGCTTTTGCTCAGCGCTTCGGCCTCGAGCGGACGCGGGGGTGGCTCCGGCAGCGTGATGCAGCCGACTGCGCTCGTGCTGAGGAGTGCCAAGAGTGTGTCCCGCCACGCACGCGGCACCCGCGACCGTCGACGCGGTGAACCGGGCGTGCGCGAAACGCGGCAGGTCGTCTGCATCCCGTTTCGATAAGCCTGGAGCCGTCCGGGGCGACGACAAGGGGAGAAAACACGCAAAATGGCGCGAATTTTCGCTGTTCGTCGCGCGCGAACACCGTTTTCTCGGTGAAGCTTTCGAATTCGTACCTACTCGAGCACCGCACCACAGCGCTCATCAAGCATTTTCGCATCGTCCAACCACTCGGAATTCGCCTCGAGCTCGCTGGCTCCGGTCACACCGTTCACCATTTTTTCGCAATCGTCCCGAGAGGGCCTCGGCGACACGATGCCAAAACAACGTGGGACGCGTCTCCGTATCGTCCGGAAAAGGGCGAAGCGAGTGAGCGTGTTTCCTCGCGAGTGCACCGAGTGCGGCGTGCCCTACTCGGCGCGGCCTCTGTAAAGCGAGTCAGCGCGTTTCGGCGCGGGCGCTCGGGAGCGCGGTGTCGAGCGCGGCGAGGCCGCGGGCGACCTCGGGTTGGGTCATCGGATCTTTGGCGGCGCGCACGACGATGGAACGGCCCTCGGTGCCTCCCACGCGCAGGAGCGCCCGGGCCACCGCCACCACGGCCGTGACGAGCGCGGGGTCGTCGGCGGTGCTGCGGTAGAGCGCGAAGAACGTCCGGAGCGCCGAAAACTCGTTGGGCGTCGCGAGAACGGCCAGGGCGCGCGCGGTCGGCTCGAGATCCTCGAGGGCCGTCGCGGGATCGTTGAGGTGGCGCGCGAGCAGCTCCGCAGCCCGTTCCTCGCGCATCGCCGCGAGCGCATCTGCGAGGGGCCCGACGGGCGGCGGGAGGCGCGACGTCGAGAGGAAATCGAAGGGCGCTTCGAGCGCGGCGAGCATGTGCTCGGCGCCGCTCCGGCGCGTCGAGAGCAAGCGGCGCGATTCGTTGCGCACCGCGGGCGGCGTGCGCGGATTCTGCGCGAGCTCGATCAACGTCTTCGCGACGGACGGATCCGAGAGCTTGCCGAGCTCTTCGAGCAAGAAGAGCTGCGCCGTCGCCATGTCCGGATCGAGCCCGAGCAGCGTGGTCTCGAGCTGGACCGAGAGGGGCGCGGCGGGTTGCGCCGCGCGCACCACGAACGTTCCCGCTTCCACGACGCAGGCGCGAAGATGCGTGCCGAAACCGAGGGTGTTTCCCGGCGCGCCGTCGGCCGTGAAGGCGTGTAGGCGCCCATTCTGCGTACAGAGCACGAAGCCCTGGGCCGCGGCATCGCCGCCGATCACGTCATCGGGCAGCGCGGTCGTCCAGGAGAGATCGCCGCTCTTGGCGTCGAACGCCATCACCGTCTTGAAGTACGTCGCGACGAAGCGATTCGACGCGAACCGCGTCGGCTCGTCGAAGCGCGGCGCCGCGTAGATACGCGTCTTGGCCCGCGCACCCATGTCGAGCTCCGGCAGCGTTTCGCCGGGCTCGAGCCAGCGCGGCTTTCCGGGCAGCTCGCGCTGAGGCAGGCTCGCGCGGTTCGCCTGCTGCGTGCTCGCGAACTTGATGCGCTCGTCGAAGCGAATCACGCCCTTTTCGCCGAAGTACAGCTCGCCGTTCTCTTGGAGCGCGTGGCTCGTGAGCTCCCGCGTGAGCAGCCGACCGATTTCGTCGCCGCTCTTCACGTCGAGCGCGGAGACGTACTGACCCGACCACGGCACGAACGCGACGCCCCCGCGCGCGGCAGGGCGGCCGAGCGGGTGCGTGGTCTCTTGCCGTTCGAGCACGCTGCCGTTGCGGTTCACCGTGACGAGCAGGCTGCGAGCGCCGTCGGGCTGGCCGAGCGTTGCCACCGTGACTTGCCCGTCGTCCCCGGCGCCGCGCAGACGATAGCCGGGAACGCGAACCCGCCAGCGCTGCTCGCCCGTGCGCGCGTCGAGCGCGAACAGCTCGCCGTTCGAGCTGAACACGACGAGATCGCCCGCGATGACGGGCGGACAATCCGACGTTCTCGGGTGCTTCCAGGGCGCGCCGCCGTCGAGCGGCACACCGAGCAAGGCGTCGGCAGTGAGGCCGACGGCGACGTTGACCGTGGGGGGCGCCGGCGTGCCCCGCAGCTTCTGCTCCACCGCGGCGATGGACGCGCCGGCGTCGTTCTGCCAATCCGTGTTGAAGCTCGGCCCGACCGCGGTCGAGCTCGCGCAAGCGCACAGGAGCGCCGTCAGCGTGAGCGTGCACGATTTCACGGTTGATCCTCCTCGACCTTGACGGGACGTCCTTGAAGCGCCGTTTGCAGAGCGGCGCGGAGCTTCGGCTCGCCATCGGGCGGGAGACTGGCGAGCGCCGTTTGGAGCACGGAGTTCGAGCGCTTCGTGGCGAGGCGCCGGAGGCGATCGATGTAGAGGAGCTTGTTGCGACTCGGCAGCTCCTTGCGCAGCAAGAGGGGCACGAAGCCCGGCTCGAGCGTCTCGAACTTGAGCTTGCCCACGTACTCCATCAGTCGATCGCACTCCGCGGGTGCGCAGAGCGAAGCAATCGAGCTTGCAGCGCCGGGCACTTCCTTGCCGAGCGCCACGAACAAATCGGAAACGGCATCCTTTGCCCCGAGCTCGCCGAGGCCGCGCGCAGCCGTGGCCCGCACCTTCGGATCCACGCTCGTGAGGGCGCGGCGGAGCGCAGCTGCTGCGGCCGGCCCACCCGTGGCGACGAGCGCTTCGGCGGCAGCCTGGCGAATTTCGGGGCGGCGATGGAGCACGTACGGAGCAACGGCTTCACTCGAGCTCTCCTTCCCGAGCGCGGCCGCCGCCTTGAACGCCGCGAGCATGACGCGCACGCTCCCGCCGCGGAGCAACAGCGCGTTGACGAGCGGGGCCGCCGGGCCGCCGTCTCGCCCGCGGGCTTCGATTTCTTCGAGCGCGGCGACCATTTCCGCTTCGTCACCGCTCTCGAGGGCGCGCGCGAGTCGGGGAACGTCGAGCGGGGATCGTTGGCTCGCGGGACTCTTGGGCGCCGAGGCTCCGGCTTTGGGGGGCTCGGCGCCGGCACGCGCCGAAACGAGCAGTGCCAAAACGAACCACGTCGTGTTGCGGAGCATCGGGATTCCTCCCCTCCGGCGTGGGTTCCGGAGCAATGGGCGATCGCGTACGCCCGATGTACTCTCGACCCCGGAACCCTGCAACCCGAGCCGGCCCGATTGCCATGAGCTTCGAAATCCCTCCGTTGCCCGAGATCGCGCTCGAGTTTCTCGAGGACGCCTCGCCCGAACAACCCCCCGGGTTTCTTCGAGTCGTGCGCCGCCGGCTCCGGGTGCTCTATCCGGATGGCGAGAAGAGCGTCCCCTTCACCTACGACGAGGTCGACCGCCGCGCGATCGATGCCGTGGTCATGGTCGCCTATTTTCGCGACGACCGGGGCGAGCCGTGGGTGTATTTGCGGTCGGCGTTGCGGCCGCCCGTGATTTTTCGGGACTCGGCGCGCTCCCCCCGTCCGGAAGCGGACCCGCGCGGCAGCATTTGGGAGCTCCCGGCGGGGCTCGTCGAGCCGGGCGAGCAGTCGGAGCAGGGGTTGCGCGAAGCCGTCGTCCGCGAGCTCCACGAGGAGGTCGGATTCCGCGTGCCGCCCGACGTGCTCGAGGAGCTCGGTCCCAGCACCTTTCCCGCGCCGGGCGTGATCGCGGAACGGCATTACTTCTTCTGCGTCGAGGTCGACCCGGCCGCGCGGGCGGAGCCGCCGCTCGATGGGTCGCCGCTCGAGCACGGCGGGGCCGTCGTCGCCGTGCCGCTGACGGCGGCGCTCGCGGCTTGTCGAAGCGGCGCCATTCCCGACGCGAAGACGGAGCTCGCGCTCAGAAGGCTGGAGGAACGGCTCGCGTGACACCTCGGGTCATCGTCGTCGCCAAGCGGACGGCATACAGCCGCTTCGTCGAAGAAGAACGGGACCCGCGCGCCAAGCAGCTCATCAAGCGCAAAGATCCGAGCGTCGCGAGCTGGCTCGAGGGGCACCGCGAGCACCAGAAAACGCTCGAGGTCGTCGAGCAGGAGCTCGATCGGCTCGGCGTGCACGTCGCCTGGGTGCGGCGCGCGCACGCGATGTTCGACGCGTCGGACGCGGCGCTCGTCATCGCGGTCGGCGGCGATGGCACGCTGCTCGCCGCGTCGCACAACGTCGAGTCCGTTCCGCTCCTCGGCGTCAACAGCGCTCCGCGCCACAGCGTCGGGTTCTTTTGCGCCGCGACGCGGGACAACTTCGCCGAGCTCGTGGCCAAGGCGCTCGAGGGGCGGCTGCCGAGCCTGCGCCTGACGCGCATGAAGGTGAGCGTCAACGGCCGGGTGCGCTCGCGCCGCGTGTTGAACGAAGCGCTGTACGCGCATTCCTCGCCGGCAGCGACGTCGCGCTACGTCATCGAGTTTCGGGGCCGCGCCGAAGAGCAGCGCTCGAGCGGCATCTGGATCGGCCCGGCCGCGGGCTCGACCGCCGCACAGCGTTCTGCAGGGGGGGGCGCAAGGCCACTCTCCCCCGAAGATTTGCAGCTCGTCGGGCTGGAGCCATACACACTTT
>QGUH01001240.1 GCA_003242355.1 Pseudomonadota bacterium | reverse complement strand
CCCGGCTGCCGGTTTCCCCCGGTTGTTTTTTGCTCCCCCGGGTCCCTGGACCTTCCCACCGCTCGGCGTGGTCCCGCCTTCGCCGTCGGCGCCGGCGTCACCCGCGCCGCCTCCCGAGCTCGTTCCGCCCGTTGCGTCACCGGGGTCGTCGTCGCTGGAGCATCCGGGTACTGGAAGCAGGGTTGCCGTGAGCATCAGCAAGGAGAGGGAAGCAAGCCGTCGAATTTGCATGAGGAGCGCACGATAAGGGGCTCTCACCAGCCCGGTCAACTTAGTTTGCAGGCCCAAATGTCTTGGCGGGGTGCATCGTTGGGGTTGGCCCGTAACGTCGGAGCGCCCGTCGGTCACGCAAACGCGGGCTGGACGCGGAGCGTTCAGCGGCGGCTGCGGGGAACGACGGTCACAATCACGTCACGCCGCCCGTCGCATGGCCATGCTCGAACACGCAGCTCGCGTCGAACGAAACCGCCTGTCGGAGAGCGGCTGCGCGATGTCGCGGCGTGCGGTCAGTCGAAGCGCACGATCGAGATGGCCGGAACCGGGAGCAGGCGCTCGCGCCCTCCGAGCGAAGCGAGCTCGATGACGAAGGCGTACGCGAGAACGTATGCGCCTTGGCGGTGCACGAGCTCTCCGGCGGCGGCGGCGGTGCCGCCCGTGGCGAGCAGGTCGTCCACCACCAACACGGCAGCGCCCTCACGGAGCGAGTCGCGATGCATCTCGAGCTCCGACTCGCCGTACTCGAGCGAGTAAGAAACCTTGTCGGTACGCGCCGGAAGCTTGCCCGGCTTCCGCACGGGGACGAAGCTCGCATTGAGGCGTGCCGCGAGGGCTCCGCCGAAGATGAAGCCGCGCGACTCGACGCCGACGACTGCGTCGACCTGGGAGCCGACGAAGCGATGAGCAATCGCGTCGAGCACGATGTGGAAGCCCTTCGGGTCGGCGAGCAGCGGCGTGATGTCGCGGAAGAGCACGCCGGGCTCGGGAAAATCGGGGACGTCGCGGATGAGCCCGCGCACGTAAGCGAGCGCATCGAACTCGGCGGGAAGGGCGACTTCGTCGAGGCGACGGCGATCGCTCGTTGGAGCGAGCTTCTTCTGCTCGACCCCACGCGGAGTCGGGCTCAGGCGTGCAGGCATTGGCCGCGGACGTTTGACCATCGTTCCCTTCCTCGACGCCATCCGGAGAAGCCTCCGCCGAGAGAAGTCGGCAGGAGAAGGCGCCTCAGTCTCCCCAGAAGCCCGCGCCCGATGCAAGAGAAACGGGGAGGGGTGCACCGAACTGCGGCAGGGCGCGGCATTTTGCTCCCGACCTCTGCCGCGGGAAGCTGCAAACGCGGACCGCACGGTTTCCGCGACGCCTTTCGGGTCCGGCCTCGGTCTTCCAGGCCCGTTGCTCCGAGCGCCTTCAGGCGTTCGGCGCGTTCTGTTGGAGCGCGGCCACGATTTCCTCTGCCCGCTCCTGAGCGTCGCGCCCCCAGAGATCGAGCACCAAAGGGGTGACGCTGACGACTCCCTGGTCGTACGCCTCCGTGTCGGAGCCGACGACGGGACGATGCTCGGCGCCGGGCCCGCCGATCCAGAGATATTCGCGCCCCCGCGGATCGCGTCGGAACTCGACCTCGTCGCGGTAAATGCGCCGGCCGAGCCGCGTCGCGCGCACGGGCCAGCTCTCGCCCGGAGGCACGTTCACGTTGAGCAGAACCGGCGCGTCCCCCCCGTGCTCGAACAGCGAAAGCACGAGCGACGCGC
>QGUH01001239.1 GCA_003242355.1 Pseudomonadota bacterium | reverse complement strand
GGCCAGGAGACCATGGAAAGAACCCGCCGAGGAGCACGCGCTGCCCATGTTCAAGGTCTTCGGCGCCGAACCCCGGAAGCCCGGCCCAACCGGCTGCACGCGAGGGTGGAGGGCTGGGAAATGCACGCGTCGACCGCGTTCGAGGCCCGCGAGCGCGATGCCATCGAGCGCTTCTGCCGCTACGCCTTGCGCGGCCCCATCGCGAACGGCCGACTGACCCGAGGGCCCCGGACGCTCGAGCACCTCGCGGTCGAGCTCGAGCGCATTCACCTCGCAGCCGAAGCGCGGCTCGACGCCGAACGCGCGAAGATGCTCGGTGGTCGCGCGCGGCGCCGGATGCCGGAACTCGGCGGCGCGCGGCCGCAACGGCTCGCCGAGGATCTGCCCGCCGATCACGACGATCGACGCGATCGTGAACTCGGCCGCATGGCGAGACGGCTCGATGCCTGGGATGCAGAAGCGATGCTCGAGGCGCGCGATCGCGCCGCGATCGACGTAGCCGAACACGGCGATGTCGTGCTCGAGCCGGTTGTAGCGCATCAGCCGTTCGAACGAAACGCGCAGCGTCGGGGCCGTGCGACACGCGTAATCGAGCACGTCGAACACACCGGGCTGGATCCCACTGGCCACGTGGAGCCCGAACGCGTCGTCCCCCGTGAGCCGCGCCGCCTCGTCCCACAGCTGCGTCTCGACCGCGAGCGGGATGCGCGCATCCGGATCCTTCGCGATCGCCGCATCGAACCCCGTCAGCTCGCGCAACCGCTCCGGCTCCACGCCCCGCGCAGCCGCCGCCTGAACGACCATCGCGCCGATGCGCGCAGAGACCGTGATCGTAGACAAAGCGGCCACCATTATAGGTAGAGGTCGGAGCTCGGGCAAACGTCACTCCATAGCGCGCGCTCGAACGGCGCATTACGCGGGCGTCCGAGAGCGTCCCGATCCGTTCGCCCAGGCGTGCCTTCTCGACGGAATCGATCTGCGACACGACGACGACGCTCTGCTTGGGCAGCTTCCCTCGTCCCTGACTCGAGGCTGCACCAGAGCGTCGTGTACGCGCGCAACCAGCGCCCGTACTTCGAACGCTGCTTCTCCGATGGTCGCTTCGAGTCGACGACGGCTCTGCTGGGACAGAGCACGTGATGTCGCCCTGTTCATCACTGTTCGGGTGTTACCCGTTAGCCTCCGTCCTCCTCTTCGTCATCGCCCTCCTCGTCGTCGGCGACGATGACGTTGGTCTCGACCGGCGCCTTGCCCATCGCGCGTTCGACGAGAGCCAGCAGAGCTGCCTTGCGGGCCGAGTAGAACGCCTGGAAGGAGTCGGCTCGCAGCAGCGCCGGATCGATCAGGTGGCTCTTCAGGATCTCGTCCATTTTGGCGTCGTCCACCTCGGCGCGCTCCTGAAGCTGCCGGAGATACTTCGACGGAGCGCTGCTCCCGATCATTCGGTTCGCCTTGTAGGAAATGGGCGTCTTGTTGACGATGGCGTTGAAGACACGTGGAGGGATGTCGTGCTCCTCGCACCACTTCTTCGGGAAAATGTGGTGGATGTCGAGCTTCGCGTCTCGGTCGAGATCGATGATGCGCGCTTTCCAAAAGAAGTCGTGGGCGCCTTCTCGCTGGAGCAGCACGTAGAGCCCCCGATACGCGGCGCTGGTGCGCGACCGAAGCGTGTCGAGGCGGTTTGGGTTGAAGCCACCGGTTTGACCCCTGGGGGGGCACCGGGGGCGGGGTGTCGCCGACACAAAAAA
>QGUH01001238.1 GCA_003242355.1 Pseudomonadota bacterium | reverse complement strand
TACCCACCGCGATCTCTTCGACCTGCCGCTCGAAGCTCTCACTCCCGCAGCGTTCAAGAAAACCCTCGGCTGAGCCCCATGCACATCGGCCGCCCCGGCGCATCCCGGCGTCGCTGATCGGTCACGCACCGCCCGGATGCCGCCGCGCCTCTTCCCGCGTGGCGACGCGATACACGGCATTCCGTCCGCTGCCCGACGAAAACACGAGCCCGCTTTCCACGAGGTCGCGCAGCACTCCCTTCAGCGACGCCTCGTCGTCGTACCGAAAGCGGCGCAACACCTCCTCGCGACTTACCACCCCGCCGCTCTCGATGAACTCCAGCACGGCTTCCCACAGCGAGCGTCCGCGATCCGTGCGGCTCTGACTCAGCCGCTGCATGCGTCGCTGGTAGGTGCGGAGCGCCATCCCGAACATGTCCGCGCTCACCTTCTTCGGAACCCCCTGCGCCTCGAGCTCCCGGGCCAGCTCCAAAAAGGCCTGGCCGGCCACGTGCGCGAGCGGCGCGCGCAGCCCGCCGGACGTGGCAAGCTGGGCGATCAAGACCATCGTCTGCCGGACGATTGCGTCAATCAGGAGCCGGACGTTCATGGGCCTCGTTGGGGTTCTAGCGGCTGCCCCGGAGGCGGGCAGGCGGCAGGACTGACACCAGCGGCCCGGGATTTCCTCGGTGCGTGGCCTTGCCCGGCTCCCGTGCGTGACCGGCGGTCGAGCGGCGGGAGCGCGGCGGTGGCCGGGGCTCGGGACGGGTGGGGGCCGGCGCTCGGCGCGGCAGTGGTCGGGGCTCGGTACGGCGGGGGCGGATCGGCGCGGCGGGAGTCGGGCTCGGCGCTGCAGTGGCCGGCGCTCGGTACGGTGGGGGCGGATCGGCGCGGCGGGAGTTCCGACTTCGTGGTAGGCCGACCGCGCAAACTCCGGGTTGCGGTCGGATCGTTCCGAAAACCCGAGGCCGCGCAGCGCACCGAACACTTGCTCGCCGACGGCTATCGCGCGCGCCGACGGGGGCTCCGTGTACTTGCTTCCATCCGTTCGAAGGAATCGAAGCTTCGTAGACGGGTTCCCTTCGATCGAAAGCCGACCGAGGTGCAGATCGATATGGTGGTTTCCGCACAGCATGACGAGATTCTCGGCGTCGTGCGTCCCGCCTTCTGCTTGCGGACGTAGATGGTGGGCATCCAGAAACCCTCCGAACGTGCAGCCCGGCACGACACAGCGCCCACGGTCTCGATGGAAGACGTGGCGCCGCACTGCCGGAGGAATGCTCTGCGTTGCCTTCGGTAAGGGCACGGTATTCGCGGCTGCCGAGAGCCCAGATGCGTAGCCAGCGTTCCCGCGCGCCAGGTGGCGATGCGTTCGCCCCGCGTGGGGGCGCTGCACGTCTTTGGAGTGCTGCACATCGAGTGTCGGTCGGCGTTGGTGAGTTGCCGGTTGCGTGGTCGTGGCTAGCTCGGATGCGACGTGGCCACGTTCTTCCCCCCACGTGAGTGCACTGCGCATCACGCGTGGGTTGGCGTCGGTGGGGCGATGGCTGCGTGGTCGTGGGTGAATTCGATGGCCCGTGGCGATGGTCTTCCCCCACGTGGGAGTACTGCGCATTCTGGGAGCGCTGCAACTCGTGCGTGGGTTGGCGTCGGTGGGGCGATGGCTGCGTGGTCGTGGGTGAATTCGATGGCCCGTGGCGATGGTCTTCCCCCACGTGGGGGCACTACGCATCGTGGAGGCTTCGACGGTCGAGTTGCCGGAGTCTTTCTCGC
>QGUH01000233.1 GCA_003242355.1 Pseudomonadota bacterium | reverse complement strand
TACCCACCGTGCCAATGGCGGTGCCCAGCGACGCCTTCACCTCGAACGTGCACCCGCCGGTTGGGGCCGAGCCGCCGGAGCCCGTGTCGGGCGCCCCGCCGATCGGCGCGCCGCCGAGGGGCGGCATGTTGCCCGATCCTCCTTCCGAGGGGCCCATCCCGCCGTTGTTGCCCGGAGGCATGCCGCCCTGGCCGACGGGGGGCGATCCGCCGTTGCCGACGATGCCACCCGTGCCACCCGTGGTCGGGGGAGTGCCCCCGTTGCCGCTGGGCATCATTCCCCCGGTGCCACCCGTGGTGCCGCCGACCGTGCCGCCGACCCCAGTGCTGCCGCCGTTGCCGACCGGGGTGCCTCCCGTACCGACGGTTCCGCCGGACATGCCCGTGCCCGTGCCGTTCGTACCGCCGGTTCCGCCGAAGGAGAATCCGCCGTCTTCCGGGGGCTCGGGCGCGGCGCTGCAGCCGATGCTGCCGAGGATCAGAACGGACGGGACGAACAGGAACGTGGAAGCGCGGCGCGCCGAAATGCGGGTCCTCGTGTGACTACTCATGAATGCTCACCTCGAGTCTGGTCCTGGCTTGGCGTTTGGTTCGCTCGCCCCCAACCCACCGCGGAGTGCGAGCGTGTTCGTCCGGCCGCTATGTGTAGCGGACTCGGCTAGTGGGATCAGGCGATTCGATCGAATTGCCGTGACCCGGAATTCCTTGCGTGGTGATGCAACGTCGCTCCCCGAGCTCACGACCCGAGACCGGTGCGCTCGAACCGCTCCACCCACGAGCGAGCTTTCCACGCAAGATTCCATGGACACGAGCAAATCCAATCCAAATTGGTGGGGCTAGAATACCTCGTAGGTGTGTCGTCACCGATAGAGGTCGTGAGCAGTCGCGGAAGCCGGATTTCGGATTCCGAGTCGGAGCCGCCCCATGCCCCTTATCTCCGCCGTCTCACGCTGGATCTCCGCCGTCTCACGCTGGTCCTGTCCGCACCCTGCTCGCCCCACGCGCTGAAGCTCCGCACCTCTGGTGCTCCCCTTCGATCGGATACGCCTCTTCGCTGTGAGTCGAAATCTAAGCCGAGATCGGATTTGAGCTCGCCAGTCGGAGTGGGCGTCGCTCCGGCGAGCGTTTCTCGGCTCGTCGCCGACGCATCGCGCGCGACTGGTTGGAGTCAGCGTCGTTCCGGCGGGCGTTTCTCCGGGATCAGGCGCGCATGGCGTCGACGGGTGAGACGCTGGCCGCGCGCAGGGCGGGGAAGAACCCGCCGAGCACACCCATGGCTGCGCCGAACACGAAGGCGGCGCCGAGCAACACCGGGTTCGGATCGAAGCCGAACGTCACTTCCTGGAACGTCGCGAAGTTCATCATCGACACTTCGGCGAACGAGAGGAGAAATGCCCCGAAGAGCCCGAACGCTCCGCCGATCGCGGCGAGGACCACCGCTTCGAGCAAGAACGAGAACAGGATCGAAACGCGCGAAAACCCGAGCGCGCGCAGCGTTCCGATCTCGCGCTGCCGCTGCGCGACCGCGGCGTTCATCGTGATGGTCGCGCCGATCATCGCGCCGATCGAGAAGAAGATGGTGATGAGGATCCCGAGCGCCCAAACGAAGATGCTCGTGCCCTGAGACTGCTTCTCGTAGTAGTCCTTTTCCCGGAACGCCTCGAGGCCGAGCTGTTTGTCGGTCTCCATGACCGCCTTGAACGCTTCGAAACGACTCGGCGAATCGAGGCGCACCGTGACGGAGGAGACGAGCCCCTCGCGCCCGAACGAGCTCCGCACCGTGTCGATGTCGGCCCAAATCTCCGATTCGAAGCTCGACCCGCCCGCCTCGAACACGCCGACCACCTTCACGGGGCGGTTCTTTTTCAGCTCGAAGCTCTTGCCGAGCTCGACGCCGGTGAATCGACCGACGATTCCCCGGCCGACCATCACCTCGTCCGTGCCGGGGGTCGGCGCGCGCCCCTCGATGACCTTCACGTCGGGGCGCAACGTGAGCACGTTGTCGGAGATGCCGCGCACCTGGACGTTCGACACCTGACCATCGGTGCCCGGCTTTTCCATCGTGATCACGACCACGAGCTCACCCGAGCCGACCGGCGCGCCGTCGTTCGCCTTCTTCACGCCCGGAGCGGCGAGGACCAGGCTCACCGTGCGCACTTCGATGCTGCTGGCGAGCTCCGTATCCGACCCCTTGCGCAAAACGAGCGCGTAGTCCGGACGACCGCCGCTCACCAGCGTCTTTTTGATGCCTGCTCCCAACATCAGCGAAGCGGCCAGCACGAAGACCACGAGCCCGATACCGAGGGCCGTCGCGATCGTGGTCGCCTTGCGAACGAACAGGCTGCGCACGTTGTAGGCGATCGGAATCATGCGGGACCTCCTCAGCCAACTCGACGCAGGGAGTCGACGACGTTGAGCTTCGCTGCCCGGTAAGCGGGGATGGCGGCGGCGCCGAGCGCGAGCAGGACGGTGAGCGCCAGCGCGGCGCCCGCCACGGCCGGCTGAATCCGGAAGTAGGGGAACATGCCGCCCATGTTCTCTTCGAGGAAACGGCCGAGGCCGCGCTCGACGAGCGGATAGGAGAGCAAGAGTCCGAGCACGCCGCCGACCACGCCCACCGCCGTCGCTTCTCCGAGGACCGAGAGCAGGATGTGCTTCGGCATGAAGCCGATGGCCCGAAGCACGCCGTACTCGTGGGTGCGCTCTCGAACGCCCATCGCGATCGTGTTGCCGAGGATCAGGCCCATGATGGCGAGGATCACGATCGAAACGAGATCGATGGCGTCGAGCACGGCCGAGAACATCCCCATGAAGGAGGCCTGCAGCGCGCGCTCGCTCATGCTCAGCGTCTGAATGTCACGCTCGGCGAACTTCTCGTCGATCGTGCGGCACAGCTGGGCCGAGCGGCTCGGATCGGCGACGCGCGCCACGATCCAGCCGATCTGGTCGCGTTGTCGCGGCGGCAGCGCTTCGTTCAGGTACTTCCAATGGAACCAAAAGCCCGACCGGTCCACCGTGGCGCGACTCGCCGTGTAGATCCCGGAGATCTCGAACTCCCAGTCACCGGGGTAAATCGTGCCGCGGAGCCGGACCTTGTCGCCGACCTTCCAGCCCTTCTTCTTGGCGAGCACATCGCCGACGAGGGCGCCGCGTCGATTCTGCTTCCAGGCCTCGACTTGCTCGGGGGGGACCTGGACCTCGTCGTATACGGCGAGGATGTCGTCAGGCTCGACGGCCATGGTCGCGAAGAAGTCGTTTTCGTCCCTCGGATCTTTGGCGCCGAACCAGTTGGCGTAGGCAACCGCGGTCATTCCGGGAATCTGCCGGATCTCCTCCGCGTAGCGGAGCGGCAGCGGCATGATCATCGTGACCTTGTGGCGGATGCCGATGCGATCGCTCGCGCTCTGCTCGATCGCCACCGTCCACGACCAGACCACGGTGCGGAGCAGCACGAAGGCGACGATGGCGATGGCTACGCCGAGCACGGTGAGCAGCGCGCGCACCCGGTTTCGACCGACGTTGCGGACGGCGATGGAAGCGAGATTCACGAACGCCTCACACCAGGTTGCCCTTGTCGAGCCGCCTCACGGTGCCGGCGCGCTCCGCGGCAGCCGGGTCGTGCGTGACCATGACGATCGTCTTCTTGAACTCCCGATTCAGGCGCTCGAGCAGATTCAAGATCTCGTTGGCGCTCTCGCGATCGAGATCGCCGGTCGGCTCGTCGGCGACGATGATTTTCGGATCCGTGACGATGGCCCGTGCGATGGCGACGCGCTGCTCCTGACCGCCGGAGAGCTGCCGGGGCAAGTGGTCCATGCGGTGCTCGAGCCCGACGACCTTGAGCGCGATCTCCGCGCGCTTGCGCCGCTCGTCGGCGGGGAGCTTCGCGAGCAGCAACGGCAGCTCCACGTTCTCGCGCGCGGTGAGCACCGGCATCAGGTTGTACGTTTGGAAGACGAACCCGATGTTCGCGGCGCGGAAACGCGCGCGCTGATCTTCCGCCATCGCTCCGATGTCGGCGCCCGCCACGGTGAGCTTGCCGCTCGTGGGGCGGTCGAGCCCGGCGATCAGATTGAGCAGGGTGCTCTTGCCCGAGCCGCTCGGGCCCATCAGCGCCTCGTAGGCGCCCTCCTGGATCTCGAGGTCGATGGACTTGAGCACTTCGAGCGCTTCCTTGTCGCGGTAGAAGGTTTTGCTGACCTTCTCCAGCCGAATCATGGGGGTGCCGTTCGTTGCCTGGGTCATGCTCCCTCCGTGCGTTGCGCGAACGCGGCGGTCAGCTCTCGGTTCGTTCTTTGATGGCTTGTCCGTCTGCCAGCGTGCTCGGGGGCTCTTTGACGAGGCGCGTGCCCGCGGCCGGCCCTTTGACGAGCTCGAATCCGCTGCCGAACGCTTCGCCGAGCGTGACCGGAGTGACGCGTACTTTTCCGCCGTCCACGACGTACACGACGCGCTCGCCGTTGACGGTGGCGAGGGCCGAGCCCGGGACGATGAGCTTGGGCGGCTTCTGGATGGCCTCTTTGTCGACTTCCTGGCTCAGGAAGCTCACGCGCGCGGACATCTCCGGAAGCGCCCCCTCGTTCCCGTCCACGAACGCGACCTTCACCATCACGGTCGCTTTGGAGCGGTCGACTTTCGGCGTGATCTGCGTGACCCGTCCGCGATAGCGCCGGGTCGGGTACGCATCGAGCACGATTTCGGCGGGCCCGCCGACTTTGACGAGATTGAGGCGCTGCTCGGGAACGTCGGTTTCCACCATGAGCGAGTCGAAATCGGCGATTTCGACGCCGCCCATGTCCACCGAAAGCCCTGCCGGCTGCGGGCCGACGAACTCGCCGACCTCCGGCGGCTTGTTCAACACCGTGCCGCTGATGGGCGCCAGGATCGTGTAGTTGTCGAGGTTGACCCGGAGCGCGGCGACGAGGGAGCTCGCCGCGCGTACGTCCGCCTCGGCGGCATGCATCTGTTCGCGCAGCGCCTCCGCACGCGCCGTGAGATCGTCGGCCGCCGATTGGGGCCCGACGCCCTGGGCAGCGAGGGTCTTCGCGCGCGCCGCTTGCTGTTCGACCTCGACGAGCGCGGCCTTTGCCGCCTGCACCCGCGCGCGCGCCGCGTGGACGGCGCTCGTGGCGCGGGCGACTTCCGCGTTGTGATCGGCCGGGTCGATTTCGAACAGCACGTCGCCGGCTTTCACCGTCGAGCCTTGCTTTACGTGCACGCGCGCCACTTTCCCGCCGACCTTGGCGGCGACGCGCGAAATCGACTGCGGAACGACGTAGCCCGTCGACGTAAGCTCCACCGTTGCCTGGGCGGGGGAGACCAAAACGACCTCGGTCAGCTCGACCTCGGTCTTGAAAATCTTCGCCTCGAGATATGGGAGCCCGACGGCATAGCCGGCGGCGAGCACACCCGCGACGATGGCGAGCGAGAGCACGCTTTTCCATCGCCCCGAGCGAGGCGGTTTCGGCGCGGAGCGATCGATGCGGAGAGCGGCGAGGTTGGTGGAGAGCTCGTCGGACATTGAGGGCTCGTCGCGCGCGGGGAGAAGGGCTATCACAACCTCGGCCCGTTGTCGTCGGCAAGGGAGATTGCACTGTCGATGAAACGTCCGCGACGCGAGCGCCCCGACGGGGCAGCGGAGCTTTGGGAGGATCCGACCCGCCCGAGGGCGCGATTGGCTGGAGATTTCGTCCCGGAGGCAAGCGCGCGCTCACGGCTCGAGCCATGAGTGGGCGACGAGCCCGCGATTTGCGGGAGATTGGGTTTCGGAGGAGGATGCCGCCATGAGCGCGTCACGGGGCACCCTCGTTCTGATCGATGGCGTTCTCCGCTCGGCGGAGGAGGCCACCGTGAGCGTTTTCGACCGCGGTTTCCTCTACGGAGATTCCGTTTTCGAGACGGTGCGCACCTACGGCGGACGCCCGTTCGCGCTGGACGAGCACCTCGACCGCCTGGAGCGCAGCGCGCGGCGCGTGCTCATCCCGATGCCCGTGCCGCGCGCGGTGCTCGCAGAGGAGATCGAGCGCGGCATTCGTGAAAGCGAAAACGCCGAGAGTCTGGTGCGAGTCGTCATCACGCGCGGCCAGGCCGCGTCCCTCGGGCTCGACCCTTCCCGAGCGCTCCGGCCGTTGCGCGTGATCATCGTCGCCCCGCTCCAGCCCCTCCCGCCGGAGAAGTCCGAGCCCGCCATTCCCGGGACCCGCCATCGCCCCCAGCGGATCACCGAGGGGCCAGAACGGGAAGCCGCGAAACACGGA
>QGUH01001237.1 GCA_003242355.1 Pseudomonadota bacterium | reverse complement strand
AGCAATGTCTGCACGCGGGCGCTGTCGTCGGTGACCGCCGGCTCGGGCGGCGTGCGCACCAGCACGTCGCGCAGGTGCCGACGACCGACGGTGAGGGCCACTAGGGTCACCACCGCGCCGACCACGACCGCGGCGATCCACCGTGACCGCGCGCGGCCCTCGCGTTCGGCTTCGGCGTCGAAATCACTCGGAATCGCGCGGGGGGCGGGGCGCGCCGGCGCCGGGCCCGGCGGCGTGCTCGGCAAGGTGCTGGCGAGCTCGGAGCTCGCCGGCGGTTTCGGTTCCGGGGGCGCCGCTGGGGGAGGCTGTGGCGCTTCCCGTCGGGGCTCCGGCCGCTCTTCCGGCGCGGCAGGCGACGACTCTTCGGGAGGCGTCGGGTCGCGCTCGGTGGGCGGCGCCATCGTGGCGGGGGGCGGCGCGATTCCGTGCATCGTCCCCGTGTCACTTCGCCGCTCGGCGACGGGCTCCGTCCCGCTCGTAGCCGAGCGCACGGGCTCGGTCCCGCTCGAGCGCGGATCCTCGATCGTCGCGGGAGCGCTTTCCTCCGCGGGAGCGACGGGAGGCGCCATGCCGAGCAGGGTTCCGGCTGCGCCCGCACGGAGGGCCGGCTTGCGTGCGGCGAAGAACGGCTCGAGCTCCGCGATGAGACCGAGCTGTCGCGGTGGTTCGCTGCCTCGCGACAGCATGTCCTCGGGGCCTACGCGGCGCTCGGTGATGCCCCGCTGCAGATCCCGCAGCGAGGTGAAGACGATCTCGCTTCCCGAGGCGCGGCGCACCACCCAGCGCTCCGGTGTGCCCTTCCCTGCGGCGAAGACTTTGAACTGGAAACCGCAGTTCGTGCACTTTACCGTCGTGCCGCGTTCGGAGATCAGAACATCGTCGAACTCGTACTCGGTTCCACAGCGGTTGCAGCGTACTTCCATCGAACGACCGAATCCTCCGAACGGGACGAGCGGTCAGACGCGACCGCTCGGACCAGCGCGCGTCGCCCCATCTTCGACCGCGAGTGCCTGCCCGCGCAATGGGGCGGGTCGCACCGCGTACCGAGAGTTCCGAAGAATCAAACCAGTCGCCTTCTAGCATGCTCCTGGGTTGGGTCGCGATTCTTCACCGAGCTTCGGCCGCGTGGGCATCGATCCGGTGGGACTCGGAGCCGATGGGACTTGCGGCCCACGATGTCCGACGCGGCTTGTAGTCCGGATGCGGCTTGCTACTCTCCTTGCCCGAGGTCGTCGGAACGATGGTCGCAGGCCTTCCCGATTGGAAAAGTCCACGGCGCGCACCGGCGACGCACCGAGGTTACGCGCTCCGGCGCGCCGTTCTACCGGGCCTCTCGGCGCTGCTCTTCGCTGGCCTCTGCATGCCCGGCTGCGACTACGAAGACACCAAGCCCTGCGCGCTCGACTCGGACTGCGCGCCGGGCTTCGTTTGCGACGAGGAGGCGTGCCGCAAGAGCTTCGTCAGGAAGTGCACGAAGCCGAGGGATTGTTCGTTCAACGAAACGTGCGGCAAGAATGGCACGTGCCAGGTCGGGGACTGCACGTGGGAGGACATCGGCTGCGTCGAGGGGTACGCGTGCGCCGCTCGGGAAGGGGTGTGGCAGTGTGTCGCCGCCGCGAACGGCCAAGGCGGCGAAGGCGGTGCAGGCGGCACCGATGCTGGCGCTGGCGCCGGAGGCGCGGGCGATGCCGGCGCGGCTGACGGCTGAGTAAAAGAGCTGACGTCTTGGGGCGTCGCGGGACTAGTTCTGTCC
>QGUH01001236.1 GCA_003242355.1 Pseudomonadota bacterium | reverse complement strand
AAAACCAAGGGAAAGGGCCAGCCCACAAAGGCCCGAGGCTCGTCGCCGTGTACCGCGCGAACGTCCCGAGCGCGTGTCCATCCACGTTCCACGCCGGGCGCGCCTCCGGCAACGCGAGCGGAGCGAGCGCGCGCGCGGGCAGCTCCGGCAACTTCTCGGCGAGCCCGCGGCGCGCGAGGAGGTGCTCCGTGCTCAGCGTGATCCGCGCGACGTCTTCCGACGTTGCGTTCGCGCGCGCCACGATCTCGTCCCAAATGGGATGCGGATCGAGTCGCTCGCCCTGCGCGGCCGATGGCACGACGAGCACGAGCCGTTGCTTTGCGGCGAGCACGACGCCGCGCCATCCCGCCGCCTCGGCGGCGAGCAGCGTGCGCACGTCGGGCAGCTTCACGCCTGCTTTCGCGAGCGCCGCACGCTCCGCCCGGCGCCACGGATCGACCGGCGCGCCCGATTGCGTGCCGTTCACGCAGTGCCACCACACCACCACGTCGCGGCTCACGCGCAGCCCGGAAGGCGCTTCGACCCAGTCGAGCCGCCCCGCTTCTTCACGAGCCAGCGTGAGCGTCGCCGGCCCGAGCGACACTTCCTGGAGGAGCTGTCGGGCTGCGACGAGGTCCAGTATTTCGTGCGGGTCGTGAGCCAGCGCCTCGGCAAACGCGTTCGCCTGCGCGAGCGCGGCGCCCAGCATTGCGCGCTCGTGGGCGCGGGTGGCGGTGCGCTCCGTGTCCATGGCCGCCGCCTCCGCACCGTGCGCGTTCGGCGCCGTCGCTTCCGTGCGTTCGGTGTCCGTGGCCGTCGCTTCCGCGCTCTCCGCGGCCATCGGCGTCGGATCGGCGCGCTGCGCGTCACTCGCCGCTCGCGCTTCCGCGCTCTCCGCGGCCCTTGCCGTCGGAGCTGCGCGCTGCGCGTCCCGCGCTTCCGCGCGCTTCGCGTCCATTGCTGCCCGCGCAAGGCGCCCTTGAAGCCAGCTCGTGACGCGCTGGGTGACCTCGATCAGCGCCTCGCGCGGCGCTCCGGCGTTCGCGTCGTAACCCGGCTGCTCCAGCCACTCCGCGATCTGCTCGAGCCGCGCCGTCGCCGCGGCCAGTCCCTCGGCACGCGCGGCTTCGGCATCGCCCCTTTCCGCCGCGAGCCGGCTCTCGACACGCGCGGCGATCGCGTTCGCGATGGCTTCCTTCGCTTCGCGCCACGCCCTGCCCCCGATTCCCGGCGCGCGCGCGAGCGCCCCCGCGAGCCTTCGCCCCACGAACCCTTCGAACGGCCCGAACGGCAACGTCACGAGCTCGAGCACGCGATACGGATCGCGCGGGGTGTACAGAAGCTCGACCGCGAGCGGCAAAAGCTGCAACGCCGGCCGCCACACGCTCCGCGACTCCACGCCGTGTCGCGCGAGCCCCTGCGCCGCGAGCGCCATGTCGAGCGGCCGCGGATCGCCGCCGCGCACCACCACACGGCGCGCCTCGCCCGCGCTCGCCAACAGCGCAGCGACCGCCTGCGACAGCTCCCACGACGTCTCGCCCCGAAGCAGCACGAGCGACCCATCGCCGCCGAATCCCTCCGGCGCCGCTTCGCCGCGCAGCGCCGCTTGCAATCGCCCGAGATCCGAGTCGCGCGGTGCGTGCGCAGACAACGCCGGCTCGCGCACGCGCACCGGTGTCCCGCATGCTTCGAGCGCCGCAAACAACCGCTGCCAGAGCCCTGGCCACGCCGCGCGCTCCTCCGCGAGCTCCAGCGCTTTCCACGGTCGAATCCGC
>QGUH01001235.1 GCA_003242355.1 Pseudomonadota bacterium | reverse complement strand
CCGCGTGTCCCAGGACCCCCCGTCGTCGGGTGCGTGCGCTCTTCCGCGGGTGCGCCGCGTGTCCGCGCGTGTGCGGGTCGGGCGGGGACGCGCTGACGACCCACGCGTCTGCGGCGAAGTCTGGAGGTGGGCAGCTTCGGTTGCGCCTCTCCGAGTGGGCGAGTTGAGGGTACCCGGGTGCTGCGCTAAGACGCCGAGCGAGAGAGCGAATCGTGGCGAAAGGAACGCGGAAGATCAGGCGGACTCAGGAGACCCGGGACGACGGGGACCGAAAGAGCAAGAAGCCGCTCGCGCCCAAGCCACAGCTCCCCGATCCGCTGAGCGGTACGGCGCTCCGCGGCATTCTGCTCCGCCTCGGCCTGCCGCTGCTCGCGGTGTGGATGCTGTGTGGGTTCATCGCGAGCCTCGTCTACTCGACGACCGTGAAGACCGTGCTGATCGCGATCCCCGCGGTCCTCACGGTGCTCGCCATCGGCCTCGTCGTGTGGGCGGTTCGGCAAGCGAAGAAGGCGCGCGGCGTCGCCGGCATTCTGAGTCAGGTCGAAACCGCCGAGGATCGCAAGGCAGCGATTCAGAAGCTCGAGACGGACTTCAAGAAGAACGATCCTGCCGCGCTGTTCGCGCGCGCCCAGCTCGAGCTGCAGGAAGACCCGAGGAAGGCGCTCGCCACGCTCGAGCAGATCGACCTCGACAAGGTCATGGCGTCGGTCGCCGACGAGGCGCGCGGGCAGCGGGCCATGATTCACCTCGTGCTCGGAGAGGTGAGTGACGCGCGGCGACTCGTCGACGGCATCAATCTCTCGCGTCATCAGGAGCCCCGAACCCGCGCCATGCTCGCCGCGGTATGCGCCGAGGCCTGGGCGCGGAGCGGCGCCGCGAAGAAGGCGACGGAGACGCTCGCGCTCTTCGACAGCGAAGATCCGGCGTTCGAGCCGATCCGCCCACAACTGTATCGCGCGCAGGCGTACGCCTCCGCCCACGTCGGAGACCTCAAGGGCATTCGCCGCGCGCTCAAGCGGCTCTCGTCGCAAGACGCGCGCATGCTCGGCGCGTTCATGATGAAGCGCACGCATCCGCTCCTGCAGCGCGAAGCGAAAAAGCTCCTCGAACAGAGCGGCGCCGTCCCGCGCAAAATGATCATCGACCGCGGCCGCGCGTAAAGCGCCGGAGAACGGCTCGTCGCCGCGGAGCACCCGCCGGCGAAGCGGCCGAGGGTCGCTCCCGCTATCGAAGAGCAGCGGTGTAGACGCCGCCTGATGGGCAACGCTCGGAGTCGTGGGGCCTATCGGCGTCACGCGGCAGCTCGTGGGAGCGCCCGCCCGAGCTGCGCGCCGCGCTTCGCGCGGCACTCCGCTTGATCGGGCTTTGGGGGCGCCCGGCTAATGGGGAGCAGAGCGGGAGCTCAACCTCGGCCACTTCGCCCGCGGGTGCTCCGCGGCTCCTTGGGCCGTTCTCGGCGCGAAGGGGCCAGAGGTACGCCACGGTAACGGCGAGTTGCTTCGCTGTACGGGGCGAGCCCCAAAGCGGGCCCGTGCCCGAAACGAACACCGCTTTTGTCATCCTCACTCAGCCGTCACTTCCTGCGAGCGGACGCGAGCCCGCGGTGAGCGAAGCGAACCGCGTCGGGGAGCTCGAGGGGCGGTGAGCGCCGGTTGTGCGGGGGGGCCCCCCCCCCCCCCCCCGGGGGGAATCTCCCCGGCCCCCCCCCCCCGCTGTCGCGGCCCCACCCCCCCCCAAAACCACCCCCCCTGCCC
>QGUH01001234.1 GCA_003242355.1 Pseudomonadota bacterium | reverse complement strand
TGGGGGCGTGGGGGAGGGTGGGAGTGCGCTGGGTCGGGCGGGTTCGCCCTGGAGTGCGGTGGGGGCGTGCTCGGTGCCCGGTTGGCGCACCCCCATCTCGTGGAGGAGCACCGCTTGGGCGGTGGGAGACGTAGCGGCGTCGTACTCTGCTTGGAGGCGTTCCACCGAGAGCGCCACGGCCGTGCTCGTCGGCGGCGAGAGGGACGCAATCGGGTTGGTCAACGTCGATGTGCTCGACATCTCGCGGGAAACTCATCCCGAATCTAGAAGAGCGACCCGCGCGTGCCTAGCCCTTATGCCCTCTCTACGTCCATTGGACGATCCGGATTTCGATGCCGCGATCTGCCTACCTCTGCCCACGCACACTTCCCTCTGCCCCTCGATCGCGTGTGTGGCTCGCGTGTGTGGCTATTCGCTTCTGCGAACCACCCAATAGCCACGCGGTGTGTCGATGGGCTCGGGGTGCACGGCGCCCTTCTCCAGAGTGAACAGCACGTACTCGACTGCAGGCTCGAGCACGCCACGCGGAACGCGGCCTGCATCCGCCGTCGAGCCGAAATCGCCTTTTGCGACGGCGCTCGCGAAGTCGGTGCGCGCTTGTTCGACGATGCTTTCGGCGCGGCGTTTGGCCACTTCCTTGCTCGGCGCATCGTCGGGCGCTCCCTGCGCTCCCCGATACGTGAAGAGCACCACGCCGAAGCGAACGCTCTTCGGCGCGGATGCGGGAAGCTCCGGCACCGCTTGGCCATCCGGTAGGCGATCGAAGCCGACGGGAGCGTCGAGCGCGGGCTCCGGAGTCGGTTCGGGTGGCGCCGCGCTTTCCGCGGTCGAGGGCGCTTCCGGAGCGGTGTCGGTGGTGCTCGAAATGACGCTCAGAGTGGTGGGCTCGGGTGGTGCTGCGCGACCTCCTCGACCGGCGGCGAGCGCGAATGCGATGCCGAGCACGAAGAGCAAGCCGACGCTGACCAGAGTGGTGCGTTGCATGCCGGCCGCGTATCCCACCCGACCCGACCCCGCAACGGTCACCCGACTCGATTCGCGCTAACCCCGCGACAAGAGCGCGCGAGTCCTGCTACATGTCGCTATCAGGGCAGATGTTCAAAGTCGAGTGCCCCGGCTGCCGAGCGCCGTACCAGGTTGACGAGCGGCGCGTGCCCGCGACGGGCCTGAAGATGCGCTGCCCCAAGTGCAGCACGTCGTTCAAGGTCCATCCTGGAGATGCGGCCGCGCCGACGAGCGCGGTGCTCGGAGCGGCGCTCGGGGTGGGTGCTCCTGGCGGCGCCTCCGCGTCGGCAGGGCGCTCGGGAAGCACGATGCTCGGCGTGCCGGCTCCGTCCATCGCTGCCGCGTCCGCTGCGCCGGGTGATGCGTCGAGAGGGAAGGAAGAGCGCTCCCCGCCTGCGACGCCGGGTGATGCTCCCGACTTGCCGTTGCCCCTGGAACCCAGCTCGGCGCTCCTGCCCACTCCCGTCGAGCACGACGCGGCCCGGCCCGCGGCGCCGAAGAAGGGACCGCCGCCGGTTCCGCCGCGGGCGCGTCCCAGAAAAGTCGATCTCGGCACGCTCAAGCTCGAGGCGGATCTGCCGGCGAAGCCGGGGGCGCCCCGTCCCGTCGACGACGCCGATCTGCCGTCGCCGCGGGAGCCCAATCGCAACGGAGAGCCGCCGAGCTCGGGCAACCTCCCGGCGGTGCCGCGCGTGACGCGTGCGGATTTGCCGCGGCCGCTCTCGCTCCGCACGGAGACGACCGCACGC
>QGUH01000232.1 GCA_003242355.1 Pseudomonadota bacterium | reverse complement strand
CTTTCGCAAGCGCGGAGCGCGACCCCAAGACCATTTTGAGTCTGCTCGCCCGCATTGCCGGGGAGGAGCTCGGGGACTGCGCGGTGACGACCATCCTCGCCGAGGACGGCGCGCGCTTCGAGCACGTGGCGGTGGTTCACCCCGATCCGACCCAATGCGCCCGATTGGAGCAGCTCACGGCCCGAATCAGCCTGAATGGCGCGGGCTGCTCCTGCGAAACGAGGCTCGATCTCGAACCGGCCGGCGTTCGAGAAAGGTCCGGCTCACGGAACGACCTGGAAACGGGCAGACCGCTCGACGCGCTCGCGGTCGAAAACTCGCTTTTTGCGGAGCAGGTGCGGACCGAGTTGGCGGAGATTCTCCGTCAGGCTTCGGCAAAGAGCTTCGTGATGGTGCCCATCCAGGCGAGCGGGCGCCCGCTCGGTACGCTCGCCGTCGGTCGGCTCGACGCGCCAGCGCCCTACGAAGAATCCGAGAAAGAGCTGCTCGACGAGCTCGCGCGGCGCGCCTCCTTCGCCATCGAGAACGCGCGCGTGCTCCAGGCCGAGCGACGAGCGAGCGCCGCGCACGCCAGCGCCAACCGAACGCTGAGCACGATCATCGCCGCTTCCCCCGCGGCCATCGTGCTCCTCGACCCCGATGGCACGGTGCAGCTCTGGAATCCCGCTGCCGAGCGGATCTTCGGTTGGTCCGCGGACGAGGCGATCGGCCGCCGCTACCCGCCGATCGGCCCGGAGCAGGAGGAGGAGTTCCAACGCAAGCTCGCCGAGCTCTCCGTCGGCAATCCCATCCTCGGCTACGAGACTCGCCGCGCAACGCGCTCGGGCAGCACCATCGAAGTGTCCGTGTGGTCTGCCCCGATCCTCCACGAGGACGGGCGCATGCAATTTTTGTCGATACTCACCGACAATACCGACCGAAAACGCGCGGAACGAGCGGCGCGCGAAGCCGACCGTCGCAAAGACGAGTTCTTGGCCATGCTCGGGCACGAGCTCAGAAATCCCCTCGCGCCGATTCTCACCGCGCTCCAACTCCTCGAGCTCAAGGGCGTCCAAGGCGGAGAGCGCGAGCGAGAAATCATCGAGCGCCAGGCGCGGCACCTGGTGCGTTTGGTGGACGACCTCCTGGACGTGTCCCGGATCACGCGCGGCAAGCTC
This sequence comes from Pseudomonadota bacterium, assembly GCA_003242355.1. Taxonomy (GTDB): domain Bacteria; phylum Myxococcota_A; class Polyangia; order Polyangiales; family Polyangiaceae; genus PMG-095. The sequence goes on along the minus strand of QGUH01000232.1, from coordinate 5,111 downwards.
GAGCTGCGAAGGACCCGCACGGATCTCGCGGTGGTGCTCGCGAAAGCCGTCGAAATCGCGAGTCCCCTGCTCGAGCACCGCGCGCACCATTTCGAGATCCACGCCCCCCGCGGCGCCTACTACGTCGACGGGGACGAGTCGCGCATCGCGCAGGTGTTCCAAAACCTCCTGATCAACGCCGCCAAGTACACGCCTTCCGGCGGGCGCGTCGCCGTGCGCCTGTCGGGCTCGGGTGGCTCGGCCGTCGTCGAAGTGGAAGACAACGGCGAGGGTATCCCCGAACACCTGCTCGCGACGATCTTCGATCCCTTCATCCAGGGCGCGCGGCCCGTGGATCGCTCACAAGGCGGCCTCGGGCTCGGCCTGTCGTTGGTGCACAGCCTGGTCGTGCTCCACGGTGGGACCGTCACCGCGCACAGCGAGGGCGTTGGACGCGGCAGCCGGTTCGTCGTTTCGCTGCCGCTCTCGAACGAGGTGCCGGCCATCACGTCCACCGTCGTTCCTGCGCGAAAGCGGAGAGCGCCCGGCCGCCGTGTGCTCCTCGTCGACGACAATCAAGATGCGGCGGAAATGCTCGCAGGCCTTCTTCGAGCAGAAGGTCACGAGGTGCTCGTGGCCCACGACGGCCCGAGCGCCCTCGCCGAGGCGCGGGCGTTCCGTCCAGCAGTCGCGCTGCTCGACATCGGCCTGCCCGTGATGGACGGCTACGAGCTCGCCCGGAAGCTCGTCGATACGCTGCCCACGCCACCGCGCCTCGTGGCACTCACCGGTTACGGTCAGGAGCACGATCGACTCCGCAGCCTCGACGCCGGATTCGCCGCGCACTTGATCAAACCGGTCGATGCCGCGGATCTCCTCGCGGCCATCGAAGGCAGCGAGCGCGAGGAAACCGAGGCCAGCCTCGCCTTGAGCTGATTCCTTCCGGCTCGCCCCCGCTAGACCGCCGATCGGTTTGACCGCTCGGCGTTCTGGCCTCGTTTCGCAGGGGCGGCACGCGCCGCCCCTCCCCGCCGAAGTGAATCAAAGTGAATTCCGCGGGGCCCCTCCCCACGCGGGCACTCCGTCCCAAGCTGTTTTCCGCATATTTCGGCGCGCTCCTAACCGTTTGTCGCTCTAGAAAACCGATCGGGCGGATCGGCGTTCTAGTGCACCGCTTAATGAGGTACGCGCAAGCGTTCGGCGGTAGCGTCGACTGATGGCATCGGCGGGCCCCGATGCACGTGCCCGTGCATGTGCTGACCGTCGAAAAGTTCACTAGCCTCCTGCCGGGGGGCGGCTCGCACCGCCCTTCCGGCGAAGAGAATTCGACCGAATGCGGCAGGGTCTCTAGGGGTCAGTCTTCGATCGGAATCGTCTGCACCCCGTCGTAGCCGAGCGCGAACACGGCGACACCGTCGATCACGGCGGCGTCGTTTACGTGACCGGGAATCTCGACTCGTCGCACGACGCGAGGCCGGGTGGGATCTGCCCGACGGGACGCCCGGCACCGATTCCGTCCTCACCGTGCCCGCGAAGGGAACGAGGATGAGGTTCTGGTCCTCGAGCACGTTGAAGGCCTTGTGAATCCGATCCTGGCCCTCCGCGAGCGAGGCCCAATCGCCCCCGAAGTTGACGCGATCGAGCATGGTGGGCGCAGTGAGCTCGCTCACGTCGAACAGCGACACGGTGATCGCTCCTTCCGTGTTCCCCGACCCGGCGCCCGGAGGAGGCACCGCGGCACTTCCAGCCGTCGGCCCACTCGGGTGTGCCGACTCGAACTCGACCTGAATCGGGCTCATCGGCTTTCGGGGCGCCGGCGCGGGGTCTTCTTGGCTCGTGCAGGCGGCGGCCAGACCGGCCGCACAGACCGGAAGAGAGGAGAGGAACGGCCAACGATGGACCAAAGCGCAGCATCAACACACCTCGAGGGTGTGCCGTCTCGCACAGCGCGTACCAACCCACAAACACGGCGTTTGCTTGCCTCCCCAGGGACCTGACCCCGAGTCTTTGGCACAGTTTGGCACAAACGGAACTGGCACCGCAGGGCGCCAATCGTGAGTACGCCGAAGCGCGTCATCGACAGCGCCGGCCCCTACCGTAAGACAGTAGGGTGCCCCTCCTCCGACCTCGTTCCGGTTTTCGTGCGGCGCGGCTCGTCGCCTTCCCCGTCTGTGTTCTTCTCGCCCTCTGCGCTCAGACGGGATGCGGGAGCGGAACCACCACCATCTCGGTCGTCGAGCCGGTCCGAACGCCCCTGACCGCAACCCCGCGCACGGTTCATCAGCCCACTTCGCCAGCCGTGCCCGTGGATGGAGACGACGCCGTCTGGGGTTCGGCGATGGCTCCGGTGACCATCGTCGTCTTCACGGATTTGGAGTGTCCGTTCTGCGCGCAGAACCACGCAACGCTGGTCGCCATGAAGCGCCGTTACGGCGAGGAACGGCTCCGGGTCGTCGTGAAGCACTTGCCGCTCGCCATGCACCCCCAGGCGCCCGCCGCCGCGCGCGTCACCCAGGCCGTGTTGGCGAGCGCCGGGCCGCAGAAAGCCTTCGCGTTCCTCGACCTGGCGTACGCGCGCCCCGACGCCGTCTCGTCGGGACGCTTCCCCGAGCTGGTACGCGAGGTCGGACTCGATCCGGAGAGCGTGCTCGCGCACGCGGAGGATTCCGCGACCGCCGACGCAGTGCTCGCCGATGTGGAGCTTGCCCAACGCCTGGGCGTCACGGGCGTCCCCCACCTGCGCGTCAACGGGCGACCGTTCACGGGCGTGCAAACCGAGGACACGCTCCGGGCAGCGATCGACGAGGAGCTCCGCGCTACGGCGGAGCTCGCGCGCAATGGCGTGCGGAGCAGTGAGATCTACGCGCTTCGCGTGGCTGCGAACCTCGCGCGCCCGACGGCCCTGCACGTGCCCTGAGGGCCGTCTTCCGAATCCGCTTCGCACGCGGTCGTCCCGTCGGCGTCAGATCCACCGCGCGCTCCGCGTTGCGGGCACGGGGACGCTCGCCGTGTTCTCGATGGGTTCTGCCTCCGGCGCGTGCCCACGACCGGAAAACGAGAATGTGCTACGTCCGCGGCGTCATGTCGTGGCGAGCACTCGCGATTGCCGTCTCGCTTTTCGGGGCTCCGCTCTTCGCGGCGGACGCTCACGCGCGCACGCTTGCGCCCCCTGCGGATCCCGCGGTGGCCGCGATGGAGCGCCTGGCGCTCTCGATCCAACGCGTCACGCTCGACAATGGGCTGCGCGTCGTCCTCAACGTCGATCGGAGCTCCCCCACGGTTGCGGTAGCCGTCACCTACGACGTCGGGAGCCGCAACGAGGGGCCCGGTCAGAGCGGCTTCGCCCACCTGTTCGAGCACATGATGTTCCAGGGCAGCCGCAACGTGAAAAAGGGGCAGCACTTCTCGCTGATCTCCGAGCGTGGCGGCACGCTGAACGGCACGACGTCGCCGGATCGCACGAATTACTTCGAGGATCTGCCCTCGAGCGAGCTCGAGCTCGCGCTCTTCCTCGAGGCCGATCGGATGCGCTGGCTCGACGTGAGCGCCGAGAACTTCGAGAACCAACGCGCCGTGGTCAAGGAAGAGTACCGGATGCGCGTCGAGAACGCGCCCTACGCGCGCGGACGCTTGCGCCTCGCGGAGCTCGCCTTCGCCGACTACCCCCCGTACGCGCACCCCACGATCGGCAAGATGGAAGACTTGGACGCCGCCAAGCTCGAGTGGGTGCAGGACTTCTATCGCCGCTATTACGCGCCGAATAACGCGGTGCTCGCGATTGCGGGCGACTTCGATCCGGATCAGGCGCTCGAGCTCGTGCGCAAATACTTCGGCGGGGCCGAGAAACGTCCGCTCCCCCCCTTCACTGCGCCGGAGCCGAGCGGAGCGCCCGCACCGCGTCGGGACGTGGTCGAGGATCTGAACGCGAAAACTCCCGGCATCTACTACGGCTACCGCATCCCGCCGTACCGCACTCCGGATCACCCGGCGCTCGAGCTGGTGGCGCTCCTGCTCACGGACGGTGAGAGCTCACGGCTCTACCAACGCCTCGTGCGAGATCGCGCGCTTCTGCGCCAGGTGTCCGCCTGGACCGACGATCGACGCGGCCCGGACCAGCTCACGATCTTCGCGGCGCTCACCGAGAAGGCGCGCTTGCCCGAAGTCGAGCGCGCCCTCGAGGCCGAAATCGCACGCCTTCGCACGACGCCGCCGAGCGCGGCAGAGCTCGATCGGGTCAAGAGCCGCATCAAGCACGCCTTCGTCTTCGGGCTGCAAGCCAATCGCCAGCGCGCGCTGCAGCTCGGGCAATACGAGCTCTTCTACGGTGACGCGCGCTTGCTCACCCGAGAGCTTTCCGAGTACCTCGCGGTCACGCCGGAGGACGTGCGGCGGGTGGCAGCCGAGTATCTCGTCCCCGAACGGCGTGTGGTCGTGGAAGTGCGCCCCCGCTCGGAGCCCGGAGAACCCCAATGAGATCGCGCACGCTTTTCCGAGCCCTGGTCTCGCTGATCCCCGTTGTTGCCTGCCAACGCCCGGCGCCGCCCGCAGCCGCTCCCGAGCCAGCAAAGAACGCGGCGCCAACCGCAGAGGCCCCACCTCCCGAGTCGCCCGCCCTGCTCGAGCCCCCGGCTCCTGGCATTCCTCCCGACGCGCCGTTTCCGCCCATCGTTCACGGGCATCTCGAAAACGGGCTGGGGGTGCGCGTCGTCGAGCGCCATCTCCACCCTCTCGTCGAGCTGCGCCTGGTGATCCGTTCCGGGAGCGCCACCGATGGCGACAAGCCGGGCTTGGCCGCGGTCGCTGGCGAGCTGCTCAAGGACGGGGGCGCTGGCGGGCTGTCGCCGCGCCAGCTGGTCGAGCGCGCGGAATCGCTCGGCGCCACGCTCTCGGTGCGCACCGACCGCGATTCGACGCGGATTTCCCTGGGCGTGACCAGCGGCGATTTCGAAGCCGCCCTCGCCATCCTGGCGGACGTCGCGCTGCGGCCCACGCTGCCGCAAGGAGAGCTCGACAAACTCAAGGCGCGCGAGATCGAGGCACGCAAGAGCGCCGCGCGCGGCAACGCGAGCTGGGCTGCAGCCATGGTGCTCTTCCGTGAGCTCTACGAGCTGCCGGCAAGCGTGCACCCGTAC
>QGUH01001233.1 GCA_003242355.1 Pseudomonadota bacterium | reverse complement strand
CCCCGAGCTGGTTGCCTCGCTCGCGGCGGCGCCGTCGGTCGTGCTCGAAGCGCCACCCGGTGCCGGCAAGACGACGCGCGTGCCCTGGGCGCTGTTCGAGCAAGATCCAGAAGCAGAGGTGGTGGTCACCGAGCCGCGTCGTATCGCGGCCCGCCTCGCAGCCGAGCGCGTCGCCGAAGAGCGCGGTGAACGCGTCGGCGAAACCGTGGGCTACCGCGTCCGCTTCGAGGAAGCGGCCAGCGCGGCGACCCGTATCCGCTACGTGACCGAGGGGGTGCTGCTCCGACGCCTGCTCACCGACCCCACCTTGCGCGGAACCCGAGCCGTGGTGCTCGACGAGTTCCACGAGCGCCACCTCGAGACCGACGTGCTCCTTGCCCTCCTCGTCCGGTTGCAGCAGACGAGCCGGCCGGACCTTCGCCTCGTCGTGATGAGCGCGACGCTCGACGCCGAGGCCGTGGCGGAGAAGCTGAAATGCCCACGGTTGGCGAGCCAGGGGCGCTTGTTCCCCGTCTCCATCGAGCACCTCGCCCGCCCCGACGATCGCCCGCTCGAAAAGCAGGTGGTCAGCGCGGTGCGTCGGCTGCTCGACGAGACGCCCGGGGACATCCTCGTCTTCCTCCCGGGCGCGTTCGAGATCCGGCGCGCCGCGGAAGCACTCGCCGAGCTCGAGCGAAGCCGCGATCTTTCGGTCGTGCCGCTGCACGGAGACCTGCCGGTCGCCGAGCAAGCGCGCGCCATCCAGCCGGGTCCGCGACGCAAAGTGGTGCTGTCGACGAACGTCGCCGAATCGAGCGTCACGATCGAGGGCGTCACCGGAGTGGTGGACTCCGGCCTCGCTCGCGTCGCCGAGCACTCGCCGTGGACCGGCCTCACGACGCTCGTCACGCGCAAGGTGAGCCGCGCCTCGGCGGAGCAGCGCGCCGGGCGCGCGGGCCGCCTCGCGCCGGGGCACGTCGTCCGGCTGTACACGCGCGGCGACTTCGAGACGCGCCCCGAGCACGATACGCCCGAGCTTTCGCGCAGCGATCTCACCGAGATGCGCCTTTTGCTCCACGCCCTCACCGCCGATCCGAGCACTTTGTGTTGGCTCGAGCCGCCGCCGGCAGCGGCGCTCGACCGCGCCGACGATTTGCTCCGGCTTCTCGGCGCCACGGACGGCGACGGCCGGCTCACTGCCATCGGGCGCCGGCTGCTCGAGCTCCCGCTTCATCCGCGACTCGCGCGCATTCTGCACGAGGGCGAGCGCCGAGGCGTCGGTCGGCGCGCCGCCCGTCTCGTCGCGTTGCTGGCGGAGCGCGACATTCGCAGCGAGGCCCGCACCGATTTCGGCGACGGACGCAGGAAGAGCACGGCGCCCACGGGCCCGTCGGATTTGCTCGAGCTCGAGGAGCAACTCGACATCGCTCGGGAGCTCGGTCGCGACCGCATCCGGCTCCTCCGCAACGGGTTCGAGCCGCGCGCCGTCGAGAGCGTGCTGCGCGCCGAGGCGGAGCTCCGCCGCGCCACCCAGCACCCCCCGCGCGGGGGTGACGTCACTCCGGAGGCGGAAGACGAGGCTTTGTTGGTCTCCATCTTCACGGGCTTCGTGGATCGGCTGGCGCGCCGACGTCGTCCCGGCGCGGCCGAGCTCGTGCTCGCGAACGGCAAAACCGCACGCCTCTCCGATCAGAGCGTCGTCCGAGAGGCCGCGCGCCTCCGCCCCCTCGCCGTGGACGAGCGCCCCATCCGTCCCGGCTCCAACGACGGCACGAAT
>QGUH01001232.1 GCA_003242355.1 Pseudomonadota bacterium | reverse complement strand
CACGACCCGAACGTGGACGCCCTGCTCGTGCTGTTCGTCCCCACCATCGTGACCGAAGCGAAGGCGATGGCCGCAGCCGTCGAGCGCGCGGCGAAGGACGCGACCAAACCCATCCTCGCGTCCGTGATCGGCACGCACGGCGTTCCCGAAGCGCTCGCCGCGCTCCGCAACGCGCGCATTCCCGCCTATGCCTTTCCGGAGCCGGCCGTGCTGGCGCTCGCACGCGCCGTGCGCTACGGCAATTGGCTCGCTCGCCCCGAGGGCCACGTCCCAGCGCTCGAGCGCGTGGATGCAGCGGCGGCGCGCGCGGCGTTTCCGACGGGACGCGAGGGCTGGCTCGCTCCCGACGTGGTGAGCGCCCTGCTCGCGGCCTATGGTCTGCGCGGTCCCCGAGGGCTCGTCGTGCGCGATGCCGAAGCCGCAGTCGCTGCCGCGGAACGCATCGGGTACCCCGTCGCGCTCAAGCTCGTTTCCGAACGGATCGTGCACAAAACCGAGGTCGGCGGCGTGCTGCTCGACCTCGGCGACGCGGACGCCGTCCGGCGCGCCTACCGTGCTCTGGAGCGCAACCTTTCGGAGCGTGGCCTCGCGGACGCGATGGAGGGCGCGCTGGTGCAGGAGATGGTGCGTGGCGGCGTCGAAACGTACGTGGGCATGACGGAGGCGCCCGGATTCGGCGCGCTACTCGCTTTCGGCATCGGCGGCGTGAACGTGGAAGTGTGGAAAGACGTGGTGTTCCGCGTGCACCCGCTCACCGACGTGGACGCCCGTGAAATGCTGGACCGGATCCGCGGCCGGGCTCTGCTCGATGGTTTCCGCGGCGCGCCGTGCGTCGACAAGAGCGCGCTCGCAGAAGCGATCTTGCGCGTCGATCGGCTCGTCGCGGACTTCCCGGAGATTCACGAGCTCGATTTGAATCCCCTGGTCGCGTTGCCGGAAGGGCGCGGCGTCGTGGCGCTCGACGCCCGCATTCGCGTGGGTCCGCCGCGCGCGTGAGGAGACCCGGCGTGCCCTGCGTTTCGGTGCTCGAGCTCGAGCAAGAGGTGCTCGCGGGCGTCACGGTGTTCGTGCTTCGCTACGCTCTCGACACGGAGCCGGACGAGAGCGACCTTTTGCCGCTCACGAGCAGCGAGCGGGAGCGCCTCGCGCGTTTCCGGAGGCGCGAAGACCGCGTGCGCCACGGCGGCGCGCGCTCGATGCTGCGCACGCTCTTGGGGCAGCGCCTGGGGCTCGCGCCGGGCGAAGTCCCGCTTCGGACGGGTCCCACGGGAAAGCCCGAGCTCGATCCGCGTTACGGGATCCATTTCAACGTCTCGCATTCGGGCGCCTACGGGCTCGTCGCCATCACCGGGCTCGGCGAGGTCGGTGTCGACATCGAAGCGATTCGCTCGGAGCTCGACTATCGCGGCATCGCGGAACGCGTGTTCCACCCGCTCGAGATCGCGGAGCTCGAGGCGGCCACACCGGAGCCCGAGCGCCTTCGCCGGTTCTTCGACGGTTGGGCGCACAAGGAAGCCGTGTTGAAAGCTTTGGGCGTCGGGTTTTCGGGAGCGCCGCGGTCGTTCGCCGTTCTCGGCGCGGGTCGTCTCGTCTGCGACGCGGGCGCGTTCGCGGTCGCCCCCGAGCGCGTGCGCGTTGCGAAGGTGCCCGCACCGGAAGGCTATGCCGCGGCGCTCGCCGTGATCGTCGGCGCGCGCTCCGGCGGTGTAGCTGGCGAGCCGTGACGGCGGGTGTTATCCCCGGCTCTTATACAAAA
>QGUH01001231.1 GCA_003242355.1 Pseudomonadota bacterium | reverse complement strand
CCCTGCTTCGCGTTCACGACCAGGTTCAGGAGCACGCGACGGAACGCGGGAGCGCCCCCCGGGAGTCGAACGCGCGCGGAAGGCGCTTCGACGTGCCACTCCACCACGGTCGGCTCGGCCGCGCGCTCGATGAGATCCTTCGAAGCCGCGATGACCGGCTCCACGTCCACCTCGACCGGCTCGTCGATCGCCAGCGAATCCTCGTAGGCGCGCTCCTTGATCTCCTCCACCACGGCCTGCAGGGTCGCAAGGTCACGACTCAACGCCTCGAGCGCGGCCGAGTCCCCGCCGGCGTTTCGCAGCTTGCTCGCCGAGAACATGGCCGCCGTGAGCACGCTCGCCGCATCGTGGTGCTCCTGCAGCAGCACGCGGAGGTTGCGCTCGGCGTAGTCCACGCGCCAGTCCTTGCTCGCGCTCTCCACGACGAGTCGCCGGGTGCGATGAGCGGCCGCGAGCGTGAGCGCCGCGATGCCGCCGAACATGATGGCGTAGAGCGCGACGTGATGCGCTTGATACGCGATCCGCGGACGGTTGAACGCCCAGTCGAGGGCGAGCAGGAGCACGAGCGCGGCCCCGTTCGCGATCGTGCCGAGGGCCGCCGCGGACAGGGTGGCGCGGTAGCCGGCAGCGATGACCATGGCCAGGATGCCCACCGTTTCGGGCAGGTGCAGCAGGCCTTGGTAGAGCGGGAACGGCTCGAGCACGTTCGAGACAAGGCCGCCGAAGCAGAACAACGCGTCGAACAACACCGAAGCGCTCGAGAGCCAGCGGGGCGCATCGGGCTGCCGGAGGCGCACGACGACCCAGGCGGAGAAGGCGAGCGCGACTGCGTTGGTGGAGAGCGCGATCGCCGCGCGCGGCGGCATCGTCGTGTCGTGCTCGCTCAGCATGATCCACGAGAGCCGCGCCGCGAGCAGCGCCGCGACGACGAACCTCAGGCAACTCAAGACGAGCTCGGCCCGACGCGAAGCCGCGGTCAGCACCTGCTCCGCGAAGGCATGAAGCTCCGCGGGCTCGTGACTGGCGGACTTCATGATCGTCGATCTAGAACGGAGCGAACCATCGGCAAAGCCCCGGAGGGCAACCCCAAAGGAATAACCATTGACAGTCCCCCTGGTCTCCTCGACTCTCCGGAAGACTCCCGCCATGGCTACGGCGAATCCGAAGCTCGTTCGGCGTTGTTTGATCGTCGAGGACGACGTTCGGCTGCGCGACGCCTTCGCGACTCTGCTCGCGGATCACGTCAACGAGGTACGCGCTTGCGCTACGGTCTCAGCGGCGCTCGCTTGTCTCGAGGAGTTCCGTCCCGAGCTCGTCGTCGCCGACTTCGCGCTCGAACGAGGTACCGCGTTCGACCTGCTGGACCGTTTGGAGACGTTGGCCCCGACACCTGTCATCCTCGTGATCAGCGGCCGCGCCGGCCCCGAAGCGGCGTTCGAGCTCTCCGAACGCGGTGTGCGCCGCTACGTGCGAAAACCCGTCACGCCGGAGCGACTGCTGGAAGCGGTACGGAGCGCCCTCGCGTCGGCACCGCGCCTGGAACCCAAGTTGCGCGCGGCAGTCGGAACGATTGGGCTGCGCGAGGTCGAGGAGCTCGCCCGCCGAACCATGATCCGAGAAGCGCTCGCGCAGAAACGCGGAAGCCGGCGCGGTGCTGGCGCGGCGGCTGGTCACCATCTAAGGCGGCCGACGAAGAGGAAGGGGAAAGTCTGGGGGTGCGGGGATTGATTAAAAAAAAAAAAGTAAGAAACAGCTAA
>QGUH01001230.1 GCA_003242355.1 Pseudomonadota bacterium | reverse complement strand
CTTTCCAGTCCGGCCTTTGTGCGTGGGGCGCACGATATAGCACTGTCGGCGTGCGACCATGGCGTCGAGCCCCAAAACGCTGGCCAGGGGGCCGATGAAACCGCGATCCCGGCTTTCGACGAATGCATTTGGGGGCTCTGCGACTAGGCTCCCCCGCACACGACGGCCCGAACGCCCATGCCTCCCGCCGCCCCGGATCCCACGCCGTGCTCGGCAGAAACCCGAGAAACGGGCAGCGCCCCTCCCGAGCCCTCACCGTCGTCGCAGGGTGCGATCGACGAGGCCGTTTCCGCGCCGCTCTTCGTACCGCGCCTGCTCGCTATGCTCCGCGAGCGGGTGCACGACGTCGCCTTCGTCGTGCTCGGGCTAGCGCTCCTCGTCGCGGTGACCTGGGATGGATTCGGGCCGCGCCTCGTCACGTTCGCCCCGACCGCGGACTACTGGGAGCACACCGCCACGTACCGCGCGCTGCTCGACGACCCGTGGACGCCGGACAATCCGATGCTCGCGACCCCGGCGAGCTCGCCGCGCTTCGGCCCGCACGCGGTGCTGCTCGCGCTCGTCGGAGGGCTCTTCGGCGCCGATGCGCTCGGCGTGATGAGCCTCACGGCGATCGTGAACACGGCGTTGTTCCTCGTCGGCATTCACCTGTTCTTCAAAGAGTATTTCCGCGACCCGCGAGCGCCGCTCTTCGGGCTCGTCGTGATGTTCACGAGCTGGTGGAAGGCGTGGGACTTCTCGAACGTCTACCAGCTCGACGTCTATTTCGGAGTCGCTGGTTATCCATCGACGGCGGCGCTCGCGCTGTCGCTCATCGTGCTCACCGGCGTGGTGCGTGCGCTCCGCTCGGCTCCGAAACCCTGGCTGCTCGCCGCGCTGAGCGCGGGCTTCGCGTACATCTTCATCACGCATCCGCTCACGGCGCTGCTCGCCTTCTCCGGATGCTTCCTCCTGTGCGCGTTCGAGCCGGGCGTGCCCCTGCGCACGCGCGCCCTCACGGCCCTCACCGTCGTCGCCGGGCTTCTCGTCGCGCGCCCCTGGCCCTACTTTCCGACGTGGGGGCTCGTCGCCGGCGGCTCGGGTGATCGGTATTCGGGCTGGATGGGGCGCAGCCTCACCGAAATCTTCGGAGCTCAGGTCCGCTCGGACCTCCACTACTTCTACAACACGACGCGCATCGCGCAGACGTTCGGGCTCGCGCTGATTGGCATCCCCGTCGCGGTGTATTTGCTGATCACGCGACGCCACTTGTTCATTCCGCTCGGCGCGCTGTCGATGGCGGCCCCGTTCGTGATCCACGCGTACGTCCCGATCCCGCTCGGGCATCGCTTCATTTTGCTCGTGGTGTTCTATCTGCAGCTCGCGGTCGTGTGGCTGTTGCTCCGAGTGAGCGCACCCTTCGCCCCCGAGACCCAAGCCCGAGCGCCCGTCGCGCGGTGGATCCCCGCGGTGTCGGTCGGCGTCGTCCTCGTGTTCGGCGCGTGGCTCAACGTCGAACGGGCGATCACGCGCTTCGAGCGCCTGCCGGAAGGCGAGAGCCCGATCGTGCGCTACGCGAGCAAGGTCGCGGAGATCGCCGGACCGAACGCGGTCGTGCTCGGCGATGCGAAGGCGCTGTGGCCCGTGCCGACGTTCGGCCCCAAGGTCGTCGCCATGCTCCACGAGAACCCGCTGGTCGCCGACGAGCGCGAGCGCCGCGGCGCCGGCCGGCCCGCCTCCCGCCCCGAACACGGGGAGCGGCGAGCCCCCACATGCTCGCA
>QGUH01000231.1 GCA_003242355.1 Pseudomonadota bacterium | reverse complement strand
CCGCCGAGCTCCGCGCTCGAATCCCTCCGGGCGGGCCAACCCCTTCGGGGTTGTCATCCCCGGAGGGCTTTAGGCTGTTCGCTCGGCTTGCCGCCGAGCTCCGCGCTCGAATCCCTCCGGGCGGGCCAACCCCTTCGGGGTTGTCATCCCCGGAGGGCTTTAGGCTGTTCGCTCGGCTTGCCGCCGAGCTCCGCGCTCGAATCCCTCCGGGCGGGCCGTGCTGACGCCGACGCTCGCTCGCTGTCTCGAGCGTCTGGACGGGACACCAACCCGCTCTCCTCGAAGGAGCTCAATCGCGACGCCTGTCAACGCCACGCGTCCGAGGAACTCAAGAGGCAGCGCGCGGCTGGTGGTTACCTGAAACGGCGGCAGCGTTGGTGACCGAAGGAATTCGAGGATGCCACTCCGCGTTCCGCCACTCTGGGTTGAACGTCCCGAGGGCACGGCCGAGCGGAGGCGCGAGCGGCAGCGTCGGTGCTTCGGCAGAGGGCTCAGGCGGCTTTCCAGGCGCCGATCTTGGCGGGCAAGAAGGCGCGGAGGGTGGAGAAGTAGTCTTCGACGCGGGCGCGTTGGAGGGCGGCGGCGGCGGCGGCGGTGCGGATGAAGCGGTCGCGGTTTTCGGTGGAGGCGATTTCGGTGATGAAGGCGGCGGCGCGGGCGCGGACGGCGGACCACGCTTCGTGGCGCACGGAGATGACGGGCACGGAGAGCTCGGCGGCGATCGCGTCGGTTTTGACGCCGCGGCTGAGGCACAGGACGGGGGTGATGCCCGCGCCGAGGATCATCGGATGGAGGCGCATGGTGACGAGACCGAGGGATCCCTGGAGGAGCGCGAGCACGTCGGCGACGGTTGCGGGGACGCGCAGCTCCACACGGCGGCGCATTTCTTCGGGGAGGCGCTCGATGATTTCCCGGGTGCGTCCGGCATCCTCCTCGGCGCGTTCGTCGATGGCCATGAGAATGCAGCGGCCGTAGGCGTACAAACCGAGAAAGCGCTCGACGATGGTGGCGAGCAAATCGGGCAGCTCGGGGGAGCTCGTGGCCTCGAACGCGGGCGCGAGCACGAGGTACGGGGGAGTGCGCTCGGAAGAGTCGCCCCGCGGGTTCAGGCAAAACGCCGGATCGGCTCCCAGAACGACGTGCGTGCCCGGACCGAGGAGCTCGCGGGCATTCGCCGCAGAGCGCTCGTCGCGCACGGCGATCAATCGACATTGCCCGAGGATGAACCGGGCCATCTTCTTGCCCTGGTCGGTGCGCAGCTCGTCGATTCCGATGGGGGCCGTAACCACGGGCACGGAAAAGAGCCGGGCCAAGGTCACGACTTCGACGAACAGCGCCATGGGGCCGCGCAGCCAGGTGGTCTTGAGCTCGTCTTGGATGATGGAGCCGCCGCCCAGCATCACGAGGGAGCTCCGCGCGACGGCACGAACGAGTTGTACCTGGGAGACCGGACTCTTGCGATCGACGAGCACTTCGCGAACCGAGTCCGGCGCGACGTCGCGCTTGAGCACCGTCGCGGCGATGGCGTCGAGCTCGAACCGGCTCCGCAGCTGTCCGACGAGCGCATGGAGAATCGCGTCGTCGCCGCGGTTGTAACCGGCGAGTCCCGCGATCAGGATCCGAGACTTCGTTCGTTCCATACGTCGAGTTCACCCGCTGTCGACGCGTTCGTAAAGGCGCGCGTGCGTCGCAACACGCGGGGAAAAATCCCCGGGGTGCAGGCACACACGCCGAATGCGCTGCTACGCTTCGCCGTCGGAAACGACCTCGCCCGTGGCGTCGCGGCGCGCGCCTTGCATCGCCTTCGGCCGATGTCTGCGGAGAAGCGATCGGCCTGGACGGGGGCGTTGATCGGCATCGGCATGATGGCCGCCGTGGACGAAATCGTGTTCCACCAAGTGCTGGGTTGGCATCACTTCTACGATCGATCGACGCTCGCCGTGGGGCTCCTGGCCGATGGGCTTTTGCACGCCGCGGAGCTCATCGCGATCGTCGCGGGATTCTTCGGATTGCTCGCGCTCCGCAAGCGCGGCGAGCTGGAAGGGCCGTGGGCGTGGGCCGGATTCTTCCTGGGCCTCGGTGGGTTTCAGGTGCTCGACGGGGTCGTCATTCACAAGGTGTTGAGGCTTCACCAGATCCGATACGGGGTGCCCCTCCTTCCGTACGACCTGGCGTGGAATTTCGCCGGGCTCGTGCTGATGGGCGTGGGGCTCGTGCTGCTCGTGCGGGCGCGCAAGCAGAGTGGAGGGGGCCATGCCTTCGCACCACACCCATCTTCCCTCTAGCGATCCGCTGCACGCGCATGCCGTGGGTGCGCACGTGGCGGGCATGGACGTGCTGTCGGTGCTCGCCGGCATCGTGCTCGCGCTCTACTTCGTCGGGGTGGTCCGCCGCTTGCGAAGGGGCGCCCCGTGGAGCGTGTTCCGCAGCACGAGCTTCGCCTTCGGAATGGGGTTGGTGCTCGCGGCGCTCACACCGCCGCTCGCAATGCTCGGACACACCGATCTTCGGATGCACATGGTCCAGCACCTCCTCTTGGGCATGCTCGGCCCGCTCGGGATCGTGCTCGGCGCGCCGGTGACACTCGCACTCTCCCAGCTCGCCGCGCCGAGCGCGCGGCGCGTGGTGCGCGTGCTCCATAGCCGCCCGGTGCGGTTGCTGGCCCACCCGGTGACGGCCCTGGTGCTCAACATCGGGGGAATGGCAGCGCTCTACACGACGCCGCTGTTCGCGAGGATGCTCCACGATCCGGCGCTGCACTTCGCCGTGCACGTGCATTTTCTCGTGGCCGGCTGCGTTTTCTCGTGGGCAATCGCCGGCACCGATCCCGGTCCGGCGCGCCCCGGGTACACGCACCGCATCGTCGCCTTGTTCGTCGCCATCGCAGCCCACGCGACGCTCGCAAAGGTGATGTTCGCCTACGGTTTTCCGCGCGACACGCCATTCGACGCCGAAGCCACGCAGGACGCAGCCAAGCTCATGTACTACGGCGGTGATCTCTCCGAGCTCGTGCTCGCGATCGCGCTCTTCACGCGCGTTCATGCGAAGCGCGCCCGCGCGATGGCCAAAGTCCCCGCACACGTCGCCAGAGCCGGCTGATGCTCGTGGCGTCGCCTCGAGCTTTCCACGGGGTGGACGTAGACCGCTCGGTGAGCTCCCGAATCCGGTGATGCCGGCACGTCTGGACCGCGTCCGAGCACGTCGGGACGTCGGGCTCGCCGGTCCAATCGAAGGCCAACGCGCCCTCTTCGTCTCCGCACTTGCAGGTCAAGCCCCCGTCCATGCGCTCTCTGCAGAACGGCGGGACGTTACGCCCGACCGATTCGGTCCTTTGCGTGGGTTACGCCGACCGGTTCGGTCCGGTTCGACGCTCTCCGTCTCATCGTTCTATTGGCTCGTAAGGTCTGACGGCTGCACATCGACGGCTTCGGGGCAGCGAGCCATCGCTTCGGTGCATGCCTCCCACGGGTCAGCGATGTCGATCGTGAGACGGCCAACGTTGGTCCCAGCGGTACAGGTACACGTCCAGCCGTCCCCGACGGGGCTGCACAACACGAAGAGCGCGCCGTACACGCGGAGCGGCTCGCCCTCGATCGTCGCTTCGAGCGCGCACTCGAGGGTAGCATCGCAATACTGGGCGTCCGCATACTGGAGCGTCGGACGACATTGCGCATCCCCGGTGATTTCGAGCGTGTCGAGCGACTCGCACATCCCCAAAGCATCGACACACGTGCTCTCCGTGACAGGAGCGCCGGCCACCTCGAACTCCAGCGAGCCGTTCGCGCCCCAGCAAGAGCAGCGTGCCCCCGCGTCCGAGGTTGCCGTGCACGATGCCCGTCGCGAATCCAGCAACGTCGCGGCGACACCGTCCCCGGCTTCGAGAGCCTCCGAGCACAATTCTTCGATGCCGCAGCGATCCGGTTCCGCGTTTTGCTCCACGACCTCGCATTCTCGGTCGCTCTTCGGCTCGATCTCCGCTTCCGAACCACAGATCGCGTGCACGGTGTCGCAGGAGCTGGCTATTTCGGAAGTCTCGATGAGGTACTGCCGCTCGATCCCATCGAATAGGCAAAAACAGCGCGCACTGGTCGTCGACTCGCGGTCGCACCACGTGGCTTCGAACTCACTCTCGACGGCTGCCACTCCATCGGCGAGTTCGGCCATCCTGCGACACGAATCCCTGCGAACGCAAGAGTCGGAGCCTGCGGACCTCGAAACCGAGCACTCCCGCGGACCATCGATCGAGACGACCTCGCCTTCCGCGCACACGTCCACCGCGCGCTCGCAGGCGGCGAACCCGCTGACCCCTTCGAACAGGTACTCGCGAAAACCGTTCGAGCCTCGGCATTCGCAGAGCGACGAATCACCATCTGCCATGCAGCGTGTATAGAGGTACTCGCCCTCGTCGCAGCGAAACTCGACATGGCAGTTTTCGGCGCTCGTCGTCGTGAGAGCAAATGGCTCGCAGCCCGCGATGGGCATCGGCGTTTCGCCACTTCCTGTGCTTCCGCCGCCTCCAACCATCGGCTCCGGAACGCTCCCGCCCGCGCCTCCACCGCCAGGAGAAGCGCCGCCCTCGACCACGCCGCTCTCGGTTCCGCCGTTCGAGTCGCTCGTTCCACCAGGCCCGGCGTCGCCCGGTTCGGTGGCGACGGTGCCCGGCGCCGTTCCACCCGAATCGTCGTCGGCTCCGGCTTCTGCGTCGGTCCCGATGCGCGCGCCGCCGTTACCGTCGGTTGCTTCCACGTCGGAGACGGAACGCTCGGATTCGCCGCCGCAGGCGACCGCGAGGAGCGCAAAGATACCCGTCATTGCGCTTCCTCGAGACCGAATTGGTTTCCTGCTCGTCCGCATCATCTGTCAGCGCAAACACGGCGGCACGATTACCGCGCCCGGTGTTCGCCCGGTGCGACTAGTCGATCGGGATCGGAATGCCGGGACCGGGCATGCCGAAGACACGTCCCGGCTGCACGTCGACCACTTCGAGGCAACGCTCCCCCGCTTCCGTGCACACGTCCCACGGGTCGTCCAGGTCAACCGCGACACTGCCGGTCTTCCCGTTGGCGGTACACGTGCACGACCAGGCGCTTCCGGAGGGGTTGCAATAGACGTAGAGCTCGCCGTAGACACGCAAGGGATCGCCGTCGATCGTCGCGTCCATCGCGCACTGAAGCGAGGCGTCGCAGTACCGCGTGTCCGCATACTGGGACGCGGGACGACATTCCGGCTCGCCGGTGACTTCGAGCTCATCGAGCGACTGGCACGTCCGGATCGCATCGGAACACGTCTGCGATTCGGGAGCGTCGGCGACGTCGAAGCGGATGTAGCTCCCAGAGCTGGAGCAATCGCAACGTGAGCCCCCGTCCGGAGCCGCCGTACAGGACGCATAGCGCGATTCCTGCAGCACCGCGACGTCGTCCCCGATTTCGAAGGCTTGCGAGCACACCTCGCTCACGTCGCAGTAGTTCTGTCCTGCGCTCTGCCCCACGACCTTGCACTCCGGCTCGCCCTTGGCCACGGGTTCTTCGTCCGAGCTGCAGAGCGGTTGCAGGGCATCGCAGGTGCCGGCGACGCTGGCGGTCTCGAGTCGGTACTCGCGATACGTGTCGTTGGCCGAGCAAAAACAGAACGCGGTGTTCACAGACTCGCGGTAGCACTGCAAGTACTTGTCTCGGCTCTGGACGGCCGAAACTCCATCGGCGATTTCCACCTTGGTGCGGCATGCATCGGTGCGCTCGCAATAGTCGGGCCCCGAGCTCCTCGAGCGCGGCGTGCACTCCAGCGGCTCGTCGAACGAGACGGCTTTGCCGTCCTCGCACACCTCCGCAATGAGCTCACAGGCGGCGAGCCCGGTGGTTCCTTCGACCAAGTACTGCTGAACATAGCCCGGGCGTTCGCAGCCGCAGAGCATCGAATCCGAGCTGTCTCGGCCGCAGTACGTGTACATCGACTGGCCATTTTCGCAGCTCAGCTCGATTTGGCAGTAGTCTGGGCCGGTTGACTGGGCGTAGGGCTCGCAGCCCTCGGCGGGCGGCGGGATACTTCCCTTGCCCGCCATCCCACCCATTGGCGGAGGGACGCTGCCGCCCGCGCCTCCACCTCCCGGGGAAGAGCCGCCTTCGACCACACCGCCGGTTCCGCCGGAGCCGCCCGTTCCACCGGCCCCTGCGTCGCCCGGATCCGAAGCCCCGCCAGAGCCCGGCCCCGTTCCCCCCGAACCGGCCCCGACCCCGCCCCCTCCGCCGGTTCCCAGCCACCCCCCGCACCCCCCACCCCCCCCCGTCCGCG
>QGUH01000230.1 GCA_003242355.1 Pseudomonadota bacterium | reverse complement strand
CCCTTCCCGTTCCCCTTTTTTCGGCTTTCCGGAAAACTCCCCCCCCGGAGGCGCTGCCTATCTCGAGGAGCTCTTCGGCCGTCGCGGCATCTGCGACTACGCGTACGATTCGGAGGGAAAGCTCCTCGACGTGCCGCAGCTCACCGAGTGCGAGTGATCGAACGCGCGGCGTAGCCGTCCGAGCACCGGCTCCGTGAGGTCCGGTGTTCGCGCGGAGAACGACCGGGCGCTTTCGCGACGCCGCCTGCGGCCGCGCGCGGCTCGCCGTTGCGAGGGCTGCCGTTTCGTGGGAATCCCCCGCGACCATGGACCGCGAAGCCCCTCTCGCCGCGTGCTTGCCGGACGCCGACGCCGGCCCGGATGCGCTCCTCGACGGTTTCCTCCGGTACACGGCGACGATCGGGCTTACGCTCTATCCCCACCAAGAGGAAGCGATCCTCGCGATCTTCGAGGACAAGAACGTCATCGTTCACACGCCGACCGGATCGGGCAAGTCGCTGATTGCCCTGGCCGTGCACTTCAAGGCGGCGGCCGAAGGGCGGCGGTCGTTCTACACCTCACCCGTCAAGGCGCTCGTCAGCGAGAAGTTCTTCGCGTCGTGCCGGGATTTCGGGGCCGAGCGCGTCGGGATGATGACGGGCGATGCGACGGTGAATCGCGACGCGCCGATCGTCTGCTGCACGGCGGAGGTGCTCGCCAACATCGCGCTCGCCGAAGGCGAGCAGGCCAGCGTGGATTTCGTCGTGATGGACGAGTTCCACTTCTTCTCGGATCCGGAGCGCGGCGTGGCGTGGCAAGTGCCGCTGCTCACGCTGCCGCAGGCTCGGTTCGTGCTGATGAGCGCGACGCTCGGAGACGTCTCGATGTTCGAGCGGGCGCTCCGCGAGCGCACCGGCGCCGAGGTCGTCACGGTGCGTTCCGTCGAGCGCCCGGTGCCGCTGCACTTCGAGTACGCCGAGCTCTTGTTTCACGAGGCGGTCCAGGAGCTCGTGAATCACGGCCGCGCGCCGGTGTACGTCGTGAGCTTCACCCAGCGCAGCGCGTCCGAAATGGCGCAGAGCCTGCTCAGCACCGACTTTTGCACGAAGGAAGAGAAGAAGCGGATCGCCGAGGCCCTCGTCGGCGAAAGCTTCCGGAGCCCGAACGGCAAGGAGATGCAGCGCTTCGTGCGGCACGGCATCGGCCTGCACCACGCGGGGCTTCTGCCGCGCTACCGCTTGCTCGTCGAGAAGCTCGCGCAGCGCGGGCTCCTCAAGATCATCTGCGGCACCGACACGCTCGGCGTCGGGGTCAACATCCCGATCCGCACGGTGCTGCTCACCCGGCTCTGCAAATTCGACGGCTCCAAGGTGCGCATCCTGAGCGCGCGCGACTTCCACCAAATCGCGGGGCGGGCCGGGCGCAAAGGCTTCGACGAGCAGGGCTACGTGGTGGCGCTCGCGCCCGAGCACGTCGTCGAGAACCAGCGCCTCGAGTCGAAGGCCGCCGCGGGCAAGAAGAAGAAGCCTGCGAAGAAGCCGCCCGAGTGGGGCTACGCGCACTGGGATCGGTCGACCTTCGAGCGGCTCGTGCGCTCCGCGCCGGAACCGCTCGTTTCGCGCTTCGAGGTGTCGCCCGGGATGTTGCTCGCGGTGCTCGGGCGCGAATCGGGTGGTTGCAGCGCGATGAAGCGGCTCGTCCGCGACAGCTTCGAGACCCCGGCGCAGAAGAAGCGGCACAAGGCGCGGGCGCTTTCGATCCTCCGCTCGCTCTGGCAAGCCGGGGTGGTCGAGTTCCGGGGGCCGGGTGAAGGCGGGGGCATGCGCGTCAACGCGGAGTTGCAGCGCGACTTCTCCCTGTTCCACACGCTCGGGCTCTACGTCGTCGATGCCGTCGAGCGCCTGGATCCCGAGAGCCCGTCCTACGCGCTCGACGTCGTGAGCCTCGTCGAGTCGATCCTCGAAGATCCCGAGGTGGTGCTGAAGGCCCAGGTGGACAAGCTCAAGACCGAGAAGCTCGCCGAGCTCAAGGCCGCGGGCGTCGAGTACGACGAGCGCATGCTCGAGCTCGACAAGATCGAGCATCCGAAGCCGAACGCCGAGTTCGCGTACGAGAGCTTCGCCCTGTTCGAGAAGGATCACCCGTGGCTCTCGCGCGAGAGCCTGCGCCCGAAGTCGGTGGCGCGCGAGATCCTCGAGGAATTCTACTCGTTCAGCGGTTACGTGAAACGCTACGGTCTGTCGCGTTCCGAGGGGCTGCTCTTGCGGTACCTCTCGGACGTCTACAAGACGCTCGTCCAAACCGTGCCCGAGGCAGCGCGCACCGAAGAGCTCGACGATCGCATCGCTCAGCTCGGCACGCTCGTGCGCGGCGTCGACTCGAGCTTGCTGGACGAGTGGGAGCGTCTGCTCGACGTGCCACGACCGGAAGCGGTCTCCGAGCGTGTGCGCGAGCCCGAAGGCGACGACGTCACGCGCGACACGCGGCGCTTCACCGCCCTCGTGCGCAATCAGACTTTCTCGCTCGTGCGAGCGCTCGCTTCCGGCGACTACGAGGCCGCGCTCGACCTCGTCGACGAAACCTCGCTGACGAGCGTCGACATCGCGCGCGGGCTCCGGCCCCTGTTCGAGGAGGGGCACCGGATTCAGCTCGATCAAAGGGCGAGGAGCCCGGAGACTCTGAGCATCGAGCGCGACGGCGAGTCGTGGCGCGTCGTCCAATCCATCGTCATCGACGACGAGATAAGCGAGTACGCCGTGATGGGGCGCATCGACCTGCCGCGCTCGCGAGCGGCGCGTCGCCCCTTCTTCGTCCTCGACGCAGTCGGAAGCGTCACCCCCTGAGGCGAAGACCCCCCCCGTGATCCACGCGCCGGCTTTCGCGAGCCGCGGAAGCCCCAACCCTGGGGGCGAAGTCTTCCCAGCGTGATCCGCTCGACCGTTCCCGAAGGACGCGTCGCCCGAAGGATGCGTCGTTCGTTTCGACGCGGTTGGAAGCAGCGCTCGGGGCGAAGCTCCCCCTCGCCGCTCACCGCGTTTCCGAGCGGCGCCTCGCCCTGCCTCGTTTTCGGCGCAGCCCGAGCCATCACCCCCGGGAGCGAAATTCCTCCGCCGTGAGCCGCGGGCCACCGAAGGCTCGAGAACCCCGGGAAGGGTTGCGACGACCACGCGTGACTACCCTTGCGCCGCGCGGGCCCTCCGGGAAACTCCCTATCATTCCGGCAGGGGATTGCGGCGTTGGTCAATCGGTGTTGTCATCGTGTTTTCTGCTCGATAGATGCGACCCATGGTGAGTGCGTGGAACGGGCTTT
Source organism: Pseudomonadota bacterium (assembly GCA_003242355.1). Taxonomy (GTDB): domain Bacteria; phylum Myxococcota_A; class Polyangia; order Polyangiales; family Polyangiaceae; genus PMG-095. The sequence continues at coordinate 3,001 of QGUH01000230.1, read as the reverse complement.
CTTGGATGCGTGCGTGCTTGGTCGGGCTCCTCGTGGCGAGCGCGTGTGGCTCCGACAAGGAGGAGCCGTCGTGTCCGGAGGGTGACGAGCGCTGTCCCTGCTACCGGAACGGTACGTGCAACGGCACGCTGATCTGCCTTTCGGATCGCTGTGTCGACGCCTCGGGTACTCCGGGAGGAAAGGGCGGCGCCGATTCGAAGAGCGGTGGCGCGGGCGACACGGGCGACCCGGGTGACCCGGGCGACGAGGACGCGGGTGCTCCCGGCTCCGGAGGCAACGAAGGAAAAGGCGGCAGCGGCAACGTCGGCGACGGCGGCGCCGACAAGGGAGGCAACAAGGGGGACACCGGTGGAAAAGGCGGCGGCACGCCGTCCGGTTCCGATGGCGGCACGGGCGGGGACGTGGATCCGCCCGCTACCGAAACTCCCGTTGGCCGTCATGGGGCGCTGTCCGTGAGCGGCAGAAACCTCGTCGACGAGCACGGCAATCCGGTGCAGCTCAAGGGCATCAGCACCATGTGGCTCAACTGGGATCCGGTGGGCTACGCGACGAGCCGGGAAGGCATGCGGTTCATGCGGGACGAGTGGAAGATCTCCGTGTTCCGCATCGCCATGGGCGTCGAGCCGCCGCCCGGCGAAGGCGGGTATCTCGAGGAGCCCGAGACGAACGAGCAGAAGGTCCGCACGATCGTGGAAAACGCGATCGCGCTCGGCGTCTACGTGATCATCGACTGGCACGATCACGAAGCCGAGTCGCATCGAGCCGAGGCCGAGGCCTTCTTCGCCCGGATGGCGGAAGACTACGGCGATACGCCGAACGTGCTCTACGAGACGTACAACGAGCCGCTCGACGTCAGCTGGCCGACGGTGCTCAAGCCGTACCACGAGGCGCTCGTGTCCGTGATCCGCGAGCGCGATCCGGACAACGTCATCATTCTCGGCACGCCGAACTGGTCGCAGGACGTAGACATTGCCGCGTCGAGCCCCGTTGCCGGCAAGAACTTGATGTACACGCTGCACTTCTACGCGTGCACCCACACCAGCTGGTTGCGCGCGAAGGCGCAGGCGGCGTACGACGCGGGCCTCCCGATTTTCGTCACCGAGTGGGGCGCTGCGCCCGCGGATGGCGGCGTGGACGGCGAGGTGTGCATTCCGGAGGCGACCGCCTGGCACGACTGGATGGACGCCCGCAAGATCAGCTGGGCCGCGTGGAAGCTCGACGGCTGCACGGATTCGACGTGCTTCTTCCGCAACCGCATGGTCTCTCCCGATGGGGACTGGACCGACGAGGACTTGAACACGGATGGCCATGCGCCCTTCGTGCTCTCGCGGTTGCAGGACGGCTCCGGCGGATCGGGCGGCAGTGGCGGCTCTGGCGGCACGGGCGGCACGGGCGGCAGCGGGGGAACGGGCGGCTCCTCCAGCGCTTGTGCGCCCACGGGCTCCTGCGCCGACGGAAACGGTATGGACTGTGTCGGCGACGAGCCGGTGGCACGCAACTGCAGCGGTTGCAGCATCCTCGCGTGCGGCATCGGGTGCTGCAGCTCCGTCAGCGCGTTCGCTGCCACGACGTATCCGTCCTTCACGATCCGGCCGGAGCTCGTCACCGGGTTCTCGCACTCGGAAGAAGCGGCGACGCTCGACGTGAGCTTCACCGCTTCGGATCAGGTCGGAGCGATCGCGTTCACGCTCGACGAGGCGCTCCCGATCGATCCCAGATATCTTTACGTCGATCTCGACGCGGCGAGCTCGGCGAGCGCTTACCTGAGCGTGAGCCTCGAATCGGCGAACGGCGAGGCCGGCTGTCAGTACCTCATGTACGAGACCACGACCCCGGGGCTCTACGCGCTCTACTGGGACTACGGAATGTGCTGGGAGGGGTTCACGTTCTCCAGCCCCGTGAAGCAGATCAACGTTCGCATCGACTCCCTGGGCGTTGGCGACGCAATCCTCGAGGTTCGGAAGATCGCTTGGTAGAGATCATGAGACTCGCACCTTTCGCCACCGTGCTCGCGCTCGTGCTGGCGTGCTCCTCCGACGACGATCCCCCCAACGGGGGGGGCACGGGTGGAGGCGGAAGCGGCAATGCTTCCGGCAACGCCCAGGGTGGCAGCGACAAAGCCTCGGGCGGTGCTTCGGCACAGGGCGGTAAGAGCAACGCTTCCGGCGGTTCTTCTCCGAGCGCCCAAGGCGGCAGCACGGAGCCGGCAGGGGGCGCGGGCGACGCCGGTAACGAGGCCGATGGCGGCGAGGCGCCCGCGACGGGAGGCAACGGCGGTACGGGCGGCGCCCCGTCCGGTACGGGGCTTTGTGGCGCCGAACCGGGCCAGCTCTTCGGAAGCGACCATCCGTGGAACCAACCTATCGACGACGCGCCGCTCGACGCGGAGTCGGAGGCGATTATCGAATACCTGCAGACGAACCACACCTCCGGCGCTCGATTCCGTATCGACGGCCCGAGCAACGAGGTCGACGGCACGTACGGCTTCACCGTGCTGATGGCGGACGCCTCGACGCCGCACGAAGAGTTCGAAGCGACCAGCGAGTTCTACTCTCCGGATTGCGACCGAGACGCGCCGCCGGTGCCGCCGGGCGGCGCCCTCGAGGGCGAGGCGAGCTATGCGTGCACGACCGACGGGGACTGTCACCTGATCGTCATCGACACGGCCGAGTGCCGCCTCTACGAGATGTGGCGCGCGGATCGCCCGAGCGCGTCCTCGTTCCGCGGCGGATGCCAGGCCGTGTGGGATCTGTTGGCGCCGTACACGCCGACTCTGCGCGGCGATTGCTGCACGAGCGCGGACGCAGCCGGCTTGCCGATCGCGGCGCATCTTTTCTCCGCGGACGAGATCGCGGCCGGCGAGATCCGACACGCGATCCGCTTCATTCTGCCGAACTCCTTGATTCGCGAGCGCGTCTACGTGCGTCCCGCGACGCACTCGACGCCTGCGACGCGTGGCCCTGCCGACGCTCCGCCGTACGGGGCGCGCCTGCGGCTCAAG
>QGUH01001229.1 GCA_003242355.1 Pseudomonadota bacterium | reverse complement strand
TGGCCCTGCCCCGGGGTGGGCGTACCGAGCGGCTCGATCCAGTCGCCTCCGCGAAGGGAGTCGCCCCCCGGGAGGGCGCTCCCGCCGATGACGTTGCCCAGCGTGGACTGGAGCGACAGACCGATGACGGCCGTGACGACGGCGCTGGTCGCTACGATGCTCGTGAGATTGACGCCGAAGCGGTGCATCGCCCACACCCCCGCTACGATGTACGCGGCGCCTACCGCGAGGTCGTGGAGGATGTCGGGGACACTCAGGCGCAGGACGCGCAACAAGAGGTCGAAGACGAAGAGCGCGGCGAGGTTGATGAGAATGAGAACTTCGACGAGATCGGCGCCGAGGCGGACGCCGCGGGTGAAGCTGCCGCTCCTGCCGGCGTACTCGAGCAGAGCGGCGCCGGCGGCGAGTAAGACGTAGAGTCCGAAGAGCGCGACGCTGCGCCCGAGCCTGCGGCGCGCGGAGGTGGGGGCTCCTCGGAACAGCGCAGCGAGAACGACGATGCCGGCACCCAGGATCAGGATGCGCAAGAGGCTGTGGGGGATGTCCATCCCGAGCGGCCAGGATAGTACAAGGGAGTGGAGCTTCGGTTCGGCGCGCGCGGCGCGTTCGTGGCGCTTGACCGAGCGCCCACGATGCTCACCTTGAGCGACATGATTCGACGGTGCGCTGCGTGCGGACGCGACAATCGGGTGCCGGCGAGACACCTCGCCGATCGAGGGCGCTGTGGAGCGTGCAAAGCGGAGCTGCCGCCGATTGCCGAGCCCATCGACGTCGACGCGGCGGCGTTCGACGAGATCACCCGTGAGGCACGAGTGCCCGTTCTCGTGGATTACTGGGCGAAGTGGTGTGCTCCGTGCCGCATCGTGGCTCCCGAGGTGGCGCGGGTCGCGCGCGAGCTCGCTGGCCGGGCGGTCGTGCTGAAGGTGAACACGGAGACGCAGCCCGAGCTGGCGTCACGCTACAACGTGCAGGCAATCCCGCTGTTTCAGGTGTTTTCGAAGGGGCGCCGGGTGGGGGAGCAGGCTGGAGCGGTGGACCACCGGGCGCTGCGCCGCTGGCTCGAGCAGGCGGCCTGAGGGCGCTGCGGCGCGCCGGCACGGACGATGCAGCTGGCGTTGACAGGTGGGCGGAGCCCTGCCACATTCCGCCGCGGAGAGATGACCGAGCGGCCGAAGGTGCCTGATTCGAAATCAGGTGTACCCGCAAGGGTACCGTGGGTTCGAATCCCACTCTCTCCGCCGAGCTCCATCGGGTTCCGATGGAGCTCCGCGTCCGTTCCGCGCGGCGCCTCTCGGCGATGAGCGCGGGGGCCTCGGAGAGGTGACCGAGAGGCCGAAGGTGCATGACTGGAAATCATGTGTACCCGCAAGGGTACCGAGGGTTCGAATCCCTCCCTCTCCGCCATAGGACGTTTCAGTGCCGGAGATTGCTGCTGCGGAGGGCGGGTGGGGCATCGGGGAGCGGCGATAGGCATGCGGGGGGGCGGCCCGAGGGTTCCCTGTGGTGCTCGCCCCCTTCGGGGGCTGCGCTCCTCGGGGGCCTCATAGGCATGCATTGATGGTGTTGTGAGCAGAGGTTCTCCTAGTTCGACCTAGGAAGCCGGCTCGAATCCCTCCCTCTCCGCCATAGGACGTTTTAGTGCCGGAGATTGCTGCTGCGGAGGGCGGGTGGGGCATCGGGGAGCGGCGATAGGCATGCGGGGGGGCGGCCCGAGGGTTCCCTGTGGTGCTCGCCCCCTTCGGGGGCTGCGCTCCTCGGGGGCCT
>QGUH01000229.1 GCA_003242355.1 Pseudomonadota bacterium | reverse complement strand
CCCCCCACATGTGCGGGCCACCTCCCACCTTGCCCCGTTGCCCTGTTGCCCGGGTTGGTCCGTGCCAGGGAAACCCGACAAGGGGTGTCCACGGTGACGCTCGGGCCGCGCAAGTCGAACGTGTACGACAGCCGGTTGGAGAGAACCGTCATGGACGCGCCCACCGAGGTGTGCGCGTCCATGAGGTGGCGGTTGGCCGGCGCGTAGACCAGGTTCTGGTGGTCCAGCGTGAACCCCCCGATGAACACCGCCGTGTTGCTGCCGCGCAGGCCGTCGATCGGGATGCCCGCGTCCTCGAGCGCTTCCCAGGTCGTTTCGAGCAGGAGCCGCTGCTGGGGATCCAGACGGTCCGCTTCACGCGGGGAGATGCCGAATGGCTCCGGATCGAAGCCGAAGACGTCGTCCCGGAGGAACCCGCCGGCTTTGACGTACGCCTTGCCGGGCATGCGGGGGTCCGGGTGATAGTGGAGGTCGACGCTCCACCGGTCGGGTGGCACCTCCCGCACGCCGTCCCCACGCGCTCGCAAGAAGCCCACGAACTCGGGTGGGCTCGCGACGCCACCCGGAAGGCGAAGGCCGATTCCGACTACCGCGACCGACGATTGAACGCCTGCCGGCCGTTCCCAATCCGTTCTCGACACTGGCTGCACTCCGTTCATCGCTGCTCCCCTGTCGGAGCTCCTGCCGCACGGGCCTACGGACGCAGCCGGGGTGGTCTTTAGGGTTCCTCCCCGCTTTGACGATTTCAGGCGATTTCGGAGCCACCACTCGGTCGGTCAGATTTTGACCGAGCGGCCCGACGTTTTTCGTTCTTGGGCGAATTCCTTTTCATTTTCGAGGGGATCCGGGCCCGTAACCTCCGCGAGGCGCTCTCGCCATCGGAGGGCCGGCGAGCCGTCCCGAGGGGCTCATCCCGGGATGCGCGTGCGCAGGGTCGCAATCTGAACGACAATCGCGGCCATCGTGGATGCCGTGAGCGCAGTCCAGCGGCCGAGGATCGGCCAGAACCCAGTCTGGGCCGAACTCGTTCAGCTCGTGCCGATCGTAAGCCTGGCGTTTCCCTTCATCGTCGCTGGGAGCGCCGACCTCGAGCGTGCGGGGCGCGCTTCCTTGGTTGCGGCGCTGCTCACGGTTCCGGTGGTGGGTCTCGTGCTCGCCCGCGGCCACCTCCTCAATCCGATTCTGGTCGGGACGGGGTTGTGGCTTTGGCTCGTGGCGGCGGCCTTTCGGGTCCCACTGCCCACGCTCGCGGAGTGGCTCGGCCAAACTCAGGCCTTCAGTCTGTTTTTGCTCGTGCTGATCGTGGGATTTTTGAGCACCATTTCGTCACCGTACGGGTACATCGGGTGTCGAAGCCCGGATGCGCGCTGGATTCGGCGTGCGTCGCTGGGGCTCCTCGGGCTTTCGGGGCTCGCCGTGCTGTGGGCGTGGTGGTTTCGGCACGACCTCAGGCTCGGTGGCGGACTGCCGTTCATCGTTCTGAACGTGGCGCGCCGAGTCGCGTGTCGAAGACACACGCGCTGAACGGAGAGAAGCCGCGGGCGCGCCGCAGCATGCTGCGCCGTGCGCACGCTTCTTTCGCATCGCGGGCCGAGCGCGCGCGCATCGCACGTCTGGCGCGCGTCCTCGGAGCCGCGGGCTCGGAGACGTGTCGAGCGCGTGCTTCGTGAACGGAGAGGAACCGGAGCGCTCCGCATCGCGTGTCGGGCACGCGCGCCGAACGGAGGGAACTCGCGCGTGCCCCGCGCGAATGTGGACACGCGCCGATTCTTGACAGCGGACGGATCGGGCCGCGACATTCGTGCGTATCGTGACCGAGCAGGCAAAAAGCACGACGCGTTCGTGGAAGCTCGTCGGAATGCGCAGCGCGCTCGTGCTGGCCGTGGTCGCGGCGGGCGCCGCGACCTACGCCGGCGTTCGCATTGCCGAGTTCGAGACGAGCATGAAACGGGTGTACGACGTGCCGCTTCGGCCCGTGCAACGCTCGACGGACCCGGCCGTGCTCGCACGGGGCGAGCACCTCGCCCGCTCACTCGGCGGCTGCTTCACCTGCCACGGCCAGAACCTCGGCGGCGGCAGGGTCGAGAAGATGGGACCGCTCGGGCAGATTCAGGCTCCGAACATCACGAGTGGAAAACAGGGGATGCTCGCGGCGTACGGCGACGCCGAGCTCGCGCGCCTGTTGAAGCACGGCGTGCGTCGCGATGGGACGTCGGTTCGTTTCATGCCGAGCCAGGATTACTCTTGGTGGCCGGATTCCGACATCGACGCTCTGATTTCGTACCTGCGCACGGTCCCGCCGGTGGATGGCACTCCGGGCGTCGTCGAGCTCGGCCTCTTGGGCAAGCTGTTCGATCGGCTGGGCATGGTGGCGTTCGACGTCGCGCGCCGCATCGATCACGAGAACCTGCCGCAAGCACCGCCGCCTTCCGAGAGCGCGCAGTACGGCGCATACATCGCGCGGCTCTGCCAGGGATGTCACGGGGAGAAGCTGAGCGGCGGACGCATTCCCGGGACTCCGTCGGAGATCCCAGAGCCCTCGAACCTGACCCCGCACGAAACCGGGCTCAAGGATTGGACGTTCGCGGATTTCGACAAGCTGATGCGGACGGGGATCCGCAAAGACGGGAGCAAGCTTCACCCGTTCATGCCCACCGACAACACGAAGCATTTCTCCGATACGGAGATGAAAGCCCTCTGGGCGTTCCTGCGGTCGCTGCCGCCCATCCCCCGCGGAAACCGCTGAACGCGCTCGCGGGCGTCGGTGCGTTCCCCAATGGTCGCGCGCGCGACGCCGAACGGCGTGCGAGGCGAGCTCAGGTGCGGTGCTCGCGGTGTGCCCGCGACGGCTCCCGCTCTTCCTCTTCCTCTTCGGCAGGGGGCGGCGCTTCGCCGCCCACCTCCACGCGCCACCTTCCCGGTTCTTGCGGCCCGGGCGCCGGTTCGACGCGTGCACGTGTTTCGGTGCCCTCCGTGCGTTCCGGACCGTAGAGCACGAACTGCCGCGCTCGAAGCAGCATCGCGCGCGCGGCGGCCTCCGCACGTTGCGTATCTCGGGCCGCATTGCGGAGCGTCGGCCCGAAGAAGATCGAGAGCACGGTGAGCGCGACCGGGACGATCACGCCGAGCGTCACGCCCACGACGATGAGCGCCACGTGGATCGCGAGCAACGCGACGACCAGAGGCGGCCCGTGCAGCCCGCGCCGGCGGTGGCGCCACCCGTGAGCCTGCCACACGTTGGCTCGATGCCGCTCGGCGTGCCTCTCCTTCCACTGCTCGCGAACGTCGCGTTCCCACGCCTCCCACGGAGGTTCGTGAGGGTATCGGCCAGCGTGCGAATCCCTCCGATCGTGGGCATCGGGGCTAGAACCCTTTCGCGACGAGTCGCGGCGTCGACGCGTGTGCGTATCCGTCCGATCGCGACCACCCCGCTCCCACGCCCGCCACGAGGACTCTTCATGGCGCCGAGACGCATTTCCGCGGGGCTCGGAGCGACGCGCGAGCTCGTCGAGCAACGGCCGGACGCGCGGCGCCCGCCGATCGGGATCGGGCTCGAGCATGCGTTCGAGCACCTCGCGCAGCTCGGGGGCCACCGTGCCGCCGAGCGCGGCGGCCACGTCGATCGCGAGGCCGCGATGCGGCAGATTCTCGGGCTCGACGTTCGTCAGCATGGTGAGCGCCGTCGCGCCGACCGAGTACACGTCGGTAGCCGGTAGCGCGCGCCCTTGGAACTGCTCGGGAGCCATGTACCCGAACGTGCCCACGACCGTGCTGCCGCCGCGCGGTTTCAGCGCCGCGCGCACCGCGCCGAAGTCGACGAACGCGAACGAGCCATCGGGCCTCCGGATCACGTTCTTGGGGTTGATGTCGCGATGAATGACGGGCGGCGAGCGACCGTGGAGATAATCGAGCACCGACGCTGCGTCGTCGAGGAACCGGAGCACGTCGTTTCGCGAGAGCGCCCCGGCACGCCGGGTGAGCGCCTCGATCGTGTCTCCCTCGATGCGCTCCATCACGAGGTAGAGCGCGCCGCTTTCCTCGAAGTGGTCGACGTGGACGGGCAGCGCAGGGTGCGAGAGCTCGGCGAGCACGGCTGCCTCACGCTCGGCGAGCTCGACGTCCTTCCACGAGCGCGCGCCCTTCACCAGGAAGCGCTTGATGGCGACCTTCTGCCCCGTCGTGCGATCGACGGCTTCGAAGGTGGTGCCCTGAGCGCCTTCACCCAGAGTGCCGACGATCTCGTACCGGCCGTCTCGAAGCAGCACTCCGGCCATTGTGTCGTGTTCCGTGAGCACGCGCACGCGCGGCACGGTGCCTGCGCCATTCTCGAGCCGTTCGAGAGGCGGTGGAGCGATGGCGGCCTCGCCGGGCATGCCCACGCTCCCCGACTCAACGCTTGGGGCGGTTCAGCGCGTCTTCGATCTGTTCGAGAGCGTCGTCGAGCACCTTGCGGATCTTCCGCAACGTTTCTGGGCGAAAACCGCCACGGGCCGCGCCGCGGCGAAAGGCGTGCACCAGGCGCCCCACGCTGCGCATGAGCTCGGCCACGTCCTCTGCGTACGCCTCCCAGGGTTCGTCTTCGAAGCGTCCATAGAAGTCGTCGACGGCGCTCCGGTGGGCCTCGAGCTCCTGCTTTCCCGCGTCGGTAATGGCGTACACCTTGCGCCCGTCTTGCTCGATCACGTGGGCGTGCCCGAGCTCCTCCAACATCTGCAGCGTGGGATAGATGACACCCGGGCTCGGGCGGTACGCGCCTCCCGTACGCTCTTCGATGTGCTGGATGATTTCGTATCCGTGCCGCGGCTGGCTGGCGATGGCTTCGAGCACCAGGTAGCGAATCTCTCCACGCTCCGCGCGCGGGGGCGGATCGTTCATCACCGCTGCCCACCACGGCCGCCCGCCGCGCGGCCCGCGCCCCCGCCCGTGACCGCGATGCATCCACCAGGAACAATCCGGACCCCCAAACGTCGTGTAAATCATGGAAATCGTGCTCCTTTCTTCGCTGATGGGGCCTTTTGCGATATATCTAAAGACATATCTTTAGACATATCGCGAGCCTCCGTCAAGGCCGCCGGCCGGCGCCACGGACGACTCGATCACCCACCAGACCCTCTCGGCTTCGGTCGTTCGCTTCGGGCGTGTGTCGTTCGCTTCGTGGAACGGAGCTCACGCGCGTGTTGCTGGTCCCGCGAAATGGCGCTCACGAGGGTGTCGCTCGTTTCAAGAATCGGCGCCCGCGCGCGGAACACGACCTTTCAACGAACGGGGGGCAGAAAAAATGGGATCGAGCGCTGCCGTGAGCACGACCCATCGAGTGCGTCGCGAAATGGGATCGAACGCTCGGGCAAGTGCGATCGGTGCAGCGGGTTGCGGATCGTTGCACCACGCGACTCGCTGCGAGGCGGCACTCGTGCGTGCGGGCTCAGCAGCGCTCGATGGTGCGGAAGAACTGCCGTGGCGCTTCGCCGGTGACGGCGCGGAACTCGCGGATGAAATGCGACTGGTCGGAGTCGCCCGCGTCGAGCGCCGTGCGCGTCAGGTCGGCGCCGGACGTGGCGCGGCGCTGACGCTCACGCCCGGCCGTGCCGGCACGGCGCTGGCGCCGAGGCCTCGATGCGCACGCGTAGACGACTGCGAGGATTCGTGCCGCAGTTTGCGTCCGCGTTCGGCGAACAGCGACGTGGAATCGAAGGGAGTGGCTCGTTGACTCGGATTCCGACGTCGAGCCGTCAGAAGATTCCGAGACCGCTCTGGGTGGAGCTCGGGACGGGGCGGCGCGAGTCCCAGTGTTCGACGATCTTCCCGTCCTCGACGCGGAAGAGGTCGTACAAGCCGAAAGCCTGCGCGCCGCGTTTTCCCTCGGAGAGCGCGAACACGTAGTTTCCGTCGGCGATGACGTGATGCACCTTCGTGTACGTCACGGACTCCGACTCGACGTACGCCGTGAACGCCGAGGGCCCCATGCCGCCGGAGCCGTGGTGTTCTTCGTAGTTTTCACCCAAGAATTCGGCGGCGCGCTCGAAAGCGCCCGCGATCAACACTTCGTCCGCGAAGGTGAGGAAGAGCTCGCGATTCGCGGCGCTCGGACCGGACGCGTCGAGTGGATCGAGGCCCATCACCGAAGAGGCCTGGTTCGTGTCCGAATCCCAGTGTTCCATGATCTTACCGTCCTTGATCCGGAACATGTCGAAGATGACGCCGCTGTTCGAGTAGCGGCCGAGGACGACCGCGAGATCGCAGTCGGCGAGCGCGAGCAAGCGCTGGTACGTGAACGAGTCGGAAATCCGGGAGAGGAGTTTCCGAAG
>QGUH01001228.1 GCA_003242355.1 Pseudomonadota bacterium | reverse complement strand
GGGGCTCGATCCTTCTTCGGAAGACTTGCTCTTCCGGTTGAAACAGGAGCGCCGGCGGATCGCCGACGAGCTGCGCGTGCCGGCGTACGTGGTGTTCAACGACGCCACCTTGCTCGAGATGGCCGCACGGCGGCCCACGAGCGAGCAAGAGCTCTTGACCATCGGTGGCGTCGGGTTGCGCAAGCTCGCGCGCTACGGCGAGCGTTTTTTGGACGTTCTCAGGCGAGGCTGATCATGGAGTCCACTTCGGCCACCTCTCGGCTGCGCGGGCTGCTCGCGCGCCCCGGCGTCGTGCTCATGCCCTGTTGCTTCGACGCGCTCTCCGCGCGGCTCATCGAGCTCGCCGGGTTCGAGCTCACCTTCATGAGCGGTTTCGGCGTTTCGGCGGCGCGCATCGGCGCGCCCGACACGGGATTGATCTCGTATGGCGAAATGCTCGATCAGGGGCGGAACGTGTGTGCGGCGGTGACGCTTCCCGTGATCGGTGATGCCGATACGGGGTACGGAAACGCGCTGAACGTTCAGCGCACCGTGCGTGGCTACGCTCAAGTCGGCTTCGCGGGCGTGATGATCGAAGACCAGGTGGCTCCGAAGCGGTGTGGACACACCGAGGGCAAGCAGGTCGTCGATCGCAGCGAAGCCGTGATGCGGATCCGCGCCGCCGTCGAAGCGCGGGACGCCGGGACGGACATCGTGATCGTGGCGCGTACGGACGCGCGGGCCACGCACGGCCTCGACGAGGCGCTGTGGCGTGCCCAGGCCTTCGCCGATCTCGGCGCGGACGTCGTCTTCGTCGAGGCACTGCTCGACCGCGACGAGATGTGGAAGGCCTGTCGCGCCGTCAATCGTCCCCTCCTCGCGAACATGCTCGAAGGCGGCAAAACTCCCGTGCTCCCGCCCGCCGAGCTCGAGGCCATCGGCTTCAAGCTCGTGGCCTATCCGCTCACGTTGCTCTCGTCGGCCGTCGCCGCCATGCGCGACGCGCTTCGGGCGCTCTCCGAGGGAAGAACGCCCGAACGCATGCTCGAGTTCGGGGAGCTGCGGCGGGTGATCGGGTTCGACGAGTACGACGAGCGGGCGCGAAAGCTCCGGTGTTGAGCTCGGCTGGCGCGCGGGCGGTCAGACGCGATTCGCGGCCGTCCGGCACCACCAACCTCGGCTCACTCCCAAACCATCGGTCGTCGGTCGTCCGGCGTCTGTGGCACGTGGCCCACTCGGGAAGCTGCTTACGGGAGTGCTGGACGATCTTGCGACGACCGTCGTATGCCGAGGCCCCGCGCTCGGCTCGAGCGAGGGGCAGCGTGACGGGTTTGCGACCCGTGCGGCGATTCAGTTGCAGCGCGGGTCGCTTGCGAGCTGCATGTTCAGGAAGTTTTCCATGAAGTCGAACCCGCAGTTGCCGCTGCCAGTGGCGCCCCAGGTGTTGCAGACGAAATCGAATTGCTCGGGAGCCTTGGAGTGACAGCTGGCGCAGGTTTGTCCCATCGATGTCTTGATTTCGGTGGTGCCCCGCTCCTGGATGGTGACCTCTCCTTGAGGGCTGAGCTGGAGGAGGAAGAACTCCCAATCCATGGTCTCGGGCGAGAAGCCTTTGCGGCGCTTGACCATCGCCTCGGTGGGCAGATGCTGGATCACCGTGCCGACGGGATAGGTGCCGGTTCCGCTCTGGGCGACGGCCAGTGCCTCGTCGAGGCGCCCGCGGAGGTTGGTGATGCGGAAGCCGAGGACCTTGTCCCAATCCGCGATGCACGTGATGTCGTCGGGCTT
>QGUH01000228.1 GCA_003242355.1 Pseudomonadota bacterium | reverse complement strand
CGTTCGTGGGCTCCGAGATTTGTATAAGGGGCAGCCCAAGGCGCGCTCGCGGCGGGCGCTGCCGAGCCCGCGGGTGCGGCGGCAGCCGACGCGGCGCCTTCCGGAGCGTTCGACGGAGCAGGGCCAAAGCTGCGCACGATCTCGCGAAGCCCGCGCACGACGTCGGGTTTGCCGGCGAGATCGGGATTTCCGGGCATTCCGGGATCCTTGCCCACGGCAGCGCCACCCTTGACGATGATCTCTTCGATCTGCTGGTCGGTGACGGACTGCTGCCACGCCGGGTCGCTGTAGTTGCGCGGCTTCACCTTGAGCGCAGCGGCGCCCGGCCCATCGCCGTGGCCCTTCTCTCCGTGACAGACCACGCAGCGCATCTTGAAGATCTTGTTGGCCTCGGCGCCGCCCGGCTGCGCCGCCGCAGCGGGAGCCGCGGCGGCAACCGCGGCCGGCGTGGGCGCGGCCGGCGCAGATTCTGCGGTGGGGGCTGCCGGTTCCGTCGCAGCCGGAGGCGCCTGTTCTTTACGGCACGCCGAAAGCGCGAGCAGCGCGGTGAGACAAGCCAAAAACGGAGGACTGAAGCGTTGCTGATTCATGGTTTCTTGCGGCCTCTCTGGTGCACGGTGCCGTCATCGACGGACGACGCGGATGAAGTCACGGGGCCTCGCCGGGGCGAGCTTCCGTCAACAAACGGACGATGCGGATGAAGTCACGGACCTCGCTGGGGCGGGCTCTCGGAAGCCCGCCCCTCGTGGTGGCGAATTCGTCGAGCCGCCCACCACAGGAAAGCGCCTACCAGAACGAGCGGAAGCGCGGACATGAAAATCGTCGTCTCCACGAACGCCGCGCGATTGTCGGCGTTCCGTGCGGAGAAACAGACCGGGCACGCCGCCGCCGCGGCGGCCCACGTCGAAAGCACGAGAGCGACGAGGGCGGCAAACGCTCTGGAGCGGCGCGCCATCACAAGTACACCCTCCAGTAGAGGAGAGGCCAGAGCGCGACCACGAAGTACCAGAACACCCGAACCGTCGCGAACGCGTCCGGCGCCAGCGTTCCGCGCCGGGCACGCAAGAGCGCCCAGCACAGCCCACCGAGCGCCGCGAGCGCATGGAGACCGTGAGCCCCGACGATGAGATAGAAGAACGCGCCGTGCGTGGAGGACTTCATCGTCAGTCCTTCGGCGAGCAGCGCGACCCATTCCGCTCCCTGGAACACGACGAAGAACGCTCCGAGCCCTGCGCTCAGCGCGAGCCAGCGCACGGCGCGCGCCGCGTCGCGCGCGAAGTGGCGGCTCGAAACGAGCAACACGACGCCACTCACGAGAAGCGCGAGCGTGTTGACGGCCGTGCTTTCGATGGGCAGGCGTGGCTGATTCGGCGGCGGCCAGGGCGTGAGCGCCGTCGTCTTCACGATCGTGAAGGCGCTCACGAGCCCCGCGAAGAACATGGTCTCCGCGATCACGAAGAGCGTCATCCCGATCACGCCGCTCGAAGCGATCGGACGCCTCCGCGGCGACACGGGAAACGCCACCACCTCGCCCGTTCCTCGCGAAATCGCCAATCGAGACTCAGTGCCCATCGCGCGCTGCCTCTTTCAGAGCTCGCTCGACCTCCTTCTGCGCCGCGTGGTTCGTCCAGAGCCGCCCCCGGTGTTCCATCACGTCCGGCGCCGTGCCGGCGAAGAACAGCACCATGAACGCCACCGAGACGACGAGGGCGTACGCGACGTAGCGCCGCTCGACGCCGAGGCGCAGAAAGTGCTTGGCGACGAGGTAGGCCTTCACGCCCGCAATCCCGAACGCCGTGATCAACGTCAGGAGACGGATCTCGGCCATCGGCCCCACGACGCTCACGACGAGGAGCGCGCACAGAATGGCCCAAACCCTCACGGGGTTCGCGTGCGCGTGCTCGGCGGCATGTGCGTGCTCCGCCGCTTGCGCGTGCTCCGCCGCTTGCGCGTGCTCCGCCGCTTGCGCGTGCTCCGCCGCTTGCGCGTGCTCCGCCGGGTCAGCCTCCCGGGCGCGCGGCTCGTCGCCAGAGGCGGGGGGCCCGGCTTCGTGTGTTTCGTTGGGCGAAGAGGTCATTTGGCGATGTAGAGCAGCGGGAACAGGAAGATCCAGACGATGTCGACGAAGTGCCAGTAGTTTCCGACGAGCTCCACGCGCTGAAGCTCGCGATTGGAGAACGCGTCCCGCGCGACGAACGCCATGGCCACCATGCCGGCGATGACGTGCAGCGCGTGGAGCCCTGCCGCCGTGTAGTAGAACGACCAGAACATGTTGGTCGCGAGCGTGTATCCGGCGCGGATCTCCGCCGTCCACTCGAAGCTCTTTACGATCAAGAACACGGCTCCGCCGAGTATGGTGAAGAGGAGCATCCGCGCCGCACGCGGCCCCTGCCCTTTCTCCGCGGCCTCGTGCGCCAGCACGGCCGACAGGCTCGAGGTGAGCAGGACGAGCGTGTTGAACGCGCCGGCCCACGTGTTCGTGTGCGCCGCGTAGTCGCCGAACTCGGCGTGCCCGATTCGGTGCATCACGTAGGACGCGAGCAGACCGCCGAAGATGACGATCTCGGACGCGATCAACCACCAGACGGCCAACCTTCCGGTCGGAATCCCGGTGGCGCTGCGAGTGGTTGCGATCGGCTTCATGCGGGTTGATTCTGGGGCCAGTAGTCCTCGTCCCGATTGGGAACGCTGTACTCGTACGGTCCGCGATACACCGTGGGCATCGTTTCGAAATTGCCGTGCGGCGGCGGAGAGGCAGCGACCCACTCGAGGGTGTTCGCCTTCCACGGATTGCGCTCGGCGATGCGGCCGCGGAACATGCTCCTCACGAAGTTGAACAGGAACACGAGCTGGAAGCAGAGCATCACGATCAAGCTGACCGTAGCGATGATGCGCAGCTGCTGAAGCTCCGGCCGGGCGAGCTCCGGGAAGCCCTCGTAGCTGTAAATCCGGCGATGCTGCCCCGCGAGCCCGAGCAAGAACAGGGGGATGAAGATGGAGTTGAACGGGATGATCGTTCCCCAGAAGTGGATCTTCCCGAGTGTCTCGTTCATGTGGCGCCCGAACATCTTCGGGAACCAGTAGGTGAGGCCGGCGAACACCGCGATGATCGCGATGGGCACGAACGTGTAGTGGAAGTGCGCCAGCACGAAATACGTGTCGTGCAGGTAGATGTCCGAGCCGCTCGCGCCGAGGAAGAGGCCGGTGACGCCGCCGATGATGAACTCGGCGATGAACGCGAGCGCCCACAGCATGGGCGTGGTCAGCTTGATCGAGCCGCCGTACAGTGTCGCGACCAACACGAAGACCATCTCCGCGACCGGCAGCGAGATGATCACCGTGGTGGCCGTGAACACGTTCGCCATGCGCGGGTCGATGCCGGCGACGAACTGGTGGTGGGCCCACACGAAGAAGCTGACGATGCCCGTGGCGATCGCCGTGTAGAGCACCGTTTTGTAGCCGAACAGCTTCTTCCGCGAAAACACCGTGATCACTTCGGCCACGATGCCGCACGCCGGCAAGAGCACGACGTACACTTCCGGGTGCCCGAAGAACCAGAAGAGGTGCTGCCAGAGCAGCGGATCCCCGCCGCGCGCCGGGTCGTAGAAGGCGGTGCCGAAGAGCTGATCGAAGAGCAACATCACCGCGCCCGCGACCAGCGGCCCGACCGAAGCCATGAACACGAGCGACGCGATGACGATCATCCAGACCACGATCGGGATGTCGTAGAGCTTCATCCCGGGCGCCCGTGAGTTCATCGTGGTGGTGACGAAGTTGATGCCGCCGATCAAGAACGCGACGAACTCGAGGGCGACGGCGACGAGCCACAGCGTGGATCCGAGCGGCGTGAGGCTGTACTCGGCCTTGGACGAGAGCGGCGGATAGGCCGTCCAGGCGCCCCCGAAGCCGCCGCCCGGCACGAAGAGCGAGATCAGGAGCACGACCACGCTCAGGAAGAACACCTGGTACGACAGGCGATTGAGCCGCGGAAACGCCATGTCGTCGCACCCGAGCATGAGCGGGATCAGGTAGTTGCCGAACGCCGCGATCAGCACCGGCATCGCCACCCAGAACACCATGATGGAGCCGTGGTTGGTGACGAGCGCGTTGTACTCGTTCGGGCTGACGACGCCGAAGCCGGGCACGTGGCTACCGGGAAACGCGAGCTGAAAGCGGAACGTGTACGCCATGAAGGCGCCGATCAGCCCCATGAACATGCCGGTGAAGAGGTACTGCTTCGCGATCGCCTTGTGATCGGTCGAAAACAGGTACTTCTTGAAGAATCCCTCGTGCTCGCCGTGCCCCGCGGGGGGCGCGAGGGTCTCACTTTGGCGCGTGCCCGACCCGGGGGCCTCTTGGTTTGCAGGTTGAGCCATGGCGGTTCTCGACGACTAGCGGGCGCGCGGACGCGGCGCGGCGGCGAGGGCGCTGCGGCCGGCCTCGTCCATCCAGCGAGCGTGCTGGGCAGCGGACTCGACCTTGACGATCGCGGGCATCAGGCCGTGACCGATGCCGCAAATCTCGGCGCATTGAAGGTCGTACGTGCCTTCTCGGATGGGGCGGAACCAGCCGCGAATGGTTCGCCCCGGCACCGCGTCTTGCTTCAAGCGGAATGCGGGGATCGAGAGGCTGTGGACGACGTCCTTGGACTCGAGCTCGTAGTGGTACGTCTTGCCGACCTCGAGGTGCAGCTCGTCCACGGTGGTGATGTCGTCGGCGGTGTCCAGCGCGCCGTCGGGCCCGGGGTGCACGAAGGTCCACGCCCATTGCTGGGAGATGACGCGCACGGTGGCGTCGGGCGTGGGCAGGGTCTGTTTCACGTCGACCCAGACGCGCACGGCCGCGACGATGATGAGGATGTCGCAGACGAAGACGAGCGCGTGCGGAATGGTGATCCAGCGCTTCTGTCGCTTCTCTTCGCCCGTCACGTACTCGGCTTTGCGCCCCTTCTTCTCGCGGAACTTGAAGATGAAGCCGAAGAAGACGACCTCGACGAGGATGCCCCAGAAGAACACCAGGGCGGCGATGAACAGAATCAGCCCGTCGATGTCACCGGCGTACGACGACGCCGCGGTCGGATAGCGGCCCGTCACGGCGCCTGCCCCGTGAGCGTCGCCGGATCGGCGCTGGAGTTGGCCCGCAGCACGAAGACGTAGACGCACAGGGCGTAGATCAGCGTGCCGATCATGGTGAGCACGAAGAGGCGCTTGGCGAGAGAGTCGGAGGGGTCGTCTTTGGCCGTCATGCGTTCTCGGAGGAGCACGAGTGCGGAATGGGCCGCGCGCTTCAGCGCAGCGTTTGCACGTAGGCGAGCACGTCCTTCATCGCCTGCTCGTCGGCGAGGCTGAGCGCCCAGGGAAGCATCAGCGCGGCCTCGGCGTCGTCGGGGCTCGCGCCGCGGACGCGCGCCTTGAACTTCTGGAGTTGCGAGAGCAAGTACCAGTCGTTCGTGCGGACGAGCGCCGGAGCCTTCATTTCGGCGTTCCCCGCGCCATCCGGGCCGTGGCACGTCGCGCAGGCCGTGTACAAGGTCTTCCCGTTCTCCGCGTTGCCGCTCGGGAGCGTTCTGGACGGTGCTTGTGCCGGGAGGCTCGCCACGTACTCGGCCACCGCGGCGATGTCGGCGTCGTCCTTCAACGAGAGCGCCATCGGACGCATGCGCAGACCGGCCGCATCGTCGGGATGTTTGCCCCGCACGCCGTCTTTGAACTTGCGGAGCTGCGCAGCGACGTACCAGGCATGCTGCCCCGCGATCGCAGGCGCCTGCAGGGCTTCGTTGCCTTCGCCGGTCGCGCCGTGGCACTGCGAACAGAGTCGATAGAGCTCCTCGCCGCGGGCCATGGGACTTCCGCTGGAAGCGTTTCGGCAGGCGACGCCTGCGAGCAGGAGCAGAACGATCGAGGCGAGTCGCTTCATGGCAAGCAAACGACGCGGCAAGCCGATTCGGGACCGCGGCGACACGAGGACCGCGAGGCCGAGGGCGCGCGCCCCGGCGAGGTCCCGACGGAGCCGTCACGAAAGGAAGCGGCGCGGGCCGCACCCGGACGAGGGGGGGTTGGCATGCGTGCGCCCGCGCAAGCAGGAACGATGCCACCTCGCCACCCTGCACGAAAACGGCTCGACGGCGCGTTGCCGGCCCTCCCACGTTGTCGTGTGCACAACTATCCGCGTTGTAGTAATGGCAACGTGTTGTCCGAAGCGCAGCACTCCCTCGGGCTCCACGTCCTGCGCGACATCGGTCGCGATCTGACGGCACCCCTGTCGGCAGAGGACCGTTACGCGCGTCTCTTGGACGCGGTTACACGCGCCGTGCCCGCAGACGCG
>QGUH01001227.1 GCA_003242355.1 Pseudomonadota bacterium | reverse complement strand
CGCCAATCGATGCGACGACGCTCCTGCGGCGGGACCATTCCGGAGCAGGATAGCCCCGCTCTCAGAGCGCGGGGCGCGCCGATCGCTCTCCGTTCCGCGCACCCCGCCGCACCGCAACCGCGCTCCGGCTCGGCCCTGCGCGCCGAGAGACGACCCGAAGACCCACGAGCGCCGCGTTACTGCAACCGAACCGGTTGCAGCGCCGACCCCATTTCTCCGGGCTCGTCGCCCACTGCCTCGTTACTGGTGACGATGCCGAGCTCGAGGAACCGGTTGTTCCCCCAACACTTGACCTCGCGCGTCTCGAGCAGCGCACAGGCGAACAGCCGTCCCGCTCCGATCTGGATGGCCTTCGCCCCGAGGTCGATCGCCTTGAGCCCATCGACCTCGCCCGGCTCGTCGCCGAGGTTGTTCGCATAGCCCCCTGGGCCATCGGGATGGGTGAGCGCCGGTTGCGCGAGCTGACCGCCGAAAGACGCGCCCCAGCATTTCACGCCGCCGTCGGAGAGGAGTGCGCAGGAGAAGTATTCACCAGCCGCCACCGCCACGGCAGTCTTGCCGAGCGGCACCGCCGGGAGCGCATCCCCCATTTCGCCCGGGACCTTGCCGCGGTCGTCCGTGCTTCCGATACCGAGCTGCCCGGAGCTGTTGTCCCCCCAGCACTTCACTTGCCCGGCCTTGCTGACCGCGCACACGTGCGCCCAACCGGCGGCAACGCCTTTCGCCTCGAACGAGCTACCGAGATTGATGGCGGGAGTGGGGTAGGAGCAATAGGTGCAGCTTCCCATTCCCGTCTGTCCGTCGGAGTTGTATCCCCAACAGTAAACCTTGCCGCCCTGCTCGTTGAGCAGGGCGCAGGTGAAGTCCCAGCCGGTCGCGACCTGGAGCACTTCGTAGGAAAACTCGAAGAACGGAATGCTCGGAAGGTTGCGGGAATTGGACACGGTCGTTGGGCTCAGCGCCCCCGCCTCGTAGGCGGATTGAGAGCCCCAGCATTTCATTTTGTTGGTCCCGAAGATGCCACACCGGTGATACGATATCGGGCCGGACCACAGCCGATCCGGAACCGCGCCGAGGTCGATGGACTGCGGCGAGAGCACGAGGTTGGCGTTTCCCTCACCGAAGAGGTCGCCCCAGCACTTCAAAGCACCGCCGGCGCCGGCGCACGAGCTGCCGCTGCTCACCGAAAAGTCGCTGACGCCGGAGAGGACGGTGGGCACCGGACGACTGCGATCGTGCGATTGCTGGCTGCCATTGCCGAGCGCGCCCATGAGGTTGTCGCCCCAGCATTTCAGATCGCCGTTCGAAAGCAGCGCGCAGCTATGGTACGCGCCGACGCGAATCGCCTCCACCTCGGCGCGGCACGTGGCGGAACAGCCGTCTCCCGAGACCTTGTTGCCGTCGTCGCACTGCTCGCTCCCATTCACGTACTTGTCGCCGCAAACGGGGCGCTTGCACTCGGGCGTGCAGTCGTCGGTCGCGCCCTTGTTGCCGGAGTCGCATTCCTCGCGGCCCTCGACCTTGCCGTTGCCGCACACGGGTTTCTTGCAGGTGCTCAGGCAATCGTCGTCGTCGCGATCGTTCCCGTCGTCGCATTCTTCCTCCGGCGCGTGCACGACGCCGTCTCCGCACGTGGCCCAGCGACAGAACGTCGTGCACTCGTCCGTGGCGACGTCGTTGCCTCCTTCGAACTCCTCTCCCGGATCGGCGTGCCCGTCGCCCCCCTTGTTGGGGCAACACCGCCATTCACCCACCCCCCCGCCCCATTG
>QGUH01000227.1 GCA_003242355.1 Pseudomonadota bacterium | reverse complement strand
CGGCGGCCCCAAGAAGTTTCCCGGGACGCCCTTGTACACGAGCGGATCGGTCTCGAGCGCGGGCGGCGGACCCGCGCCGCCGCGGCGGCGCACCAGCCGCACGTGACTCAGGTACGCCGAGCCGTCGATCCACTCGTAGGCGCGTGGCAAGGGCGCCCGCAGAGCGGCCGCGTCGAGCGGCATCGCCGGAACGCGGCCCGCGTCGAGGTCCGCCGCGAGACGCTGGAGACGCGGCTCGGCGCGCTCCCAGTCGTCGAGCGCCGCCTGGAGCGAAGGCGCAATGTTCGCGGCCGAGGCAGCGCGCGTGCCCGTCGCGTCCACGACGACCAGCGCTCCGTCGCGCGTTCCGTCGTGTACCGTCGCGAGCCGCATGATCGAGCCCCGCGGCGCTCAGTCGTCGGAGCCGAGCGCGAGCGAGGCGTCGAGCAACTCGAGGAACGTCGCGGGTCGCGGCGCGGGCTCGGGAGCCCGAACGTGCGCCACCGAAGTTCCCGCAGGCAGCGACGCCCGGTACACCTCGGGACCATCGCTCACGGAGCGCGCCGCAACGCCGAGGTCCGGGGCGGCGTCGGCTCGCGCCACCTCTCCCGACTCCACCGGAGGCGGGTGACCCCCCGGTGCGCTGATCGCCTCCGGAGCTTCGAGCGTGTCGCGCGCCTCCGCAGGCGGCACGAGGGTCGTGTCGATCGCTTCGGCGGCGGAGGAAGCAGACGCGACCGCGAGGTCCTCGACGACCGGCGCGGGCTCGGGAGCGGACGGCGCGTCGAGCTCGAGCGCAGGCCCCGAGGACGGCTCGCCGAAATCGATGGTCTCACCGACGTGCCCGTCGACCAACGGCGGCGCCGGCTCGGACTCGAAAAACACCTCGACGTCGGGAGCGCCCGGCGCGGCGAGCCCCGTGGGCAGCGGCGCTTCTTGCGGCCCGGACTCGGGCGGCGGCGTGACGATCGGCACCTCGCGCCCGTCCTCGGCCTCGAGCTCGGCCGCGGCAGCGAGCGCCTCGTCCATCGTGGCGGCGACCCGCGACCGCTGCGAGGAGGCCGGCGGCTCCTCCACCGCGGGCGCGCCGATGGGCGCGGACGGCGGCGGCTCCTGCGCGAGCTCCGCGAGCGGCACGTCCACCTCGGGAGGCGGCACGGACGGCGGCAGCGACTCCAGCGCGTCGGCCGGCACGTCGACGATCTCGCCGTCGTCGGCCTCCGCCGCGCGCGTCATGCCGGAGACCGGCGCCTCCGACGGCTGCGGCGGCCCGTCGGAAAACCGCTCGAGCAAACGCCCGGGGGGCGCCGACGTCACGCGCACGAGCGGCACGGGCTCGGCCTCGTCGAACGGATCGTACGGTTGCGAGATCCCCCGCTCGGAACGCAACAGCGCCGCGTTCCGCCGCACCCGTTCGAGCAGCGCCTCGAGGCGCGCCACGCGCTGTTCGGTGTTCACGCCTCACCTCGCCCGGTTCGTCGTTGCAAGCGCGCGAGCGCTTCGCCCCAGCCCGCGCCCGACTGCAACCACTCCTGCACGCGCTCGGCACCACGCCGCCCCGTCACGAGGAAGCGCGCGGTGTCGTCTTCGCGGCACAGCCGCACGACGACGGCCTCGCGGCTGAACGCGCGCTGGAGCGCGCCTTCGAGCAACCCGGCAACGAGCACATCTCCCGCGTCGCCGAAGGGCGAGCGTTCCAGCGTGAAGACCAGCGCACGTCCCCAGCGCTCGAGCCCGAGCACGCCGAAGCCCATCAGCGCAATCTCGAGCGAGAGCTGGTCGAGCGCCGCTTCGACGGCGATCGCATCGTCGCGACCGAGCCGCTCGGCTGCCCGCCGGCCCACTTCGGTGCCGAGGCGCCGCGCGAAGTCGCGCGCGGCTTCGGGGTCCGCGGCCGAGCACAAGGAGAGCAACGCGTCGGCAGACACGAGCACGCGAGCCCCGGAGCCCCGGAGCTCGATCGCCCCGCGCGGCAGATCGAACGCAACGCTGGAGGACGGATCGAAGCGGGTCGTCATGCAAAACCCGAAAGCGAGGACCCAGTATAGGACCCCGAGGACGAAGGCTGTCAAATCTCGGCAGGCACCGGAACGTTTGCCATGCTTGGCTCAGTCGTGACCCGCGCCTCGCCCGCCGCGTTGCTCGTGTTCCTCGCGACGGGCCGGGCGCTTGCGGCCGAGGGTCCGCTCCCCACGGGAGCGCCCATCGACAGCGAACCGCGTCCGGAGAGCGCCACCTTGCCCATTTGCTCGACGGAACGGCCGGTGTGCGTTCATCCCGGCAACGAGCGCGAAGACACCACGCTTCGGGCGCTCGCCGCGCTCGAGTCGGCCTACGAGCGTGTGGTGCTTGCGCTCGGGCTTCCAGCGCCGCTGCCCGACGGAGGGCTGGGCGGCTCGGACGCGCTCGACGCGTACCTCGTGCCCGCGGGCACGGCGTTTCGCGCCGTCGCCGATTCCCTCGCGCCGACGCCGTTCGCGGCCGCTTCGGCGTCGTGCCGGCTCCCGGCGGGAGACCCGGTGTTGCTCGAACGCGCGGCCGTGCAGTGCGTCACCGAGGCCGTCGTGATGCGGTTGGATCCGGGTGAGCCGCCCCACCTGCGCCGCGCGTTCGCGACCTGGATGTGGTGGTTGGTGGGATTGCCCACGGCGCTCGACGTGGAGGCCATCCACACGGCGCAGGCACACCCCGAAATGCCCATCGGCGCGCGGGATCTGACGATCACCAGCGAAGGCGCCGCCCTCTTCTTCGAGTTCCTCGAGACGCACCTCGGGGCCGGGGAGCTCGCCGAGCTCGGAACCGCGCTCTTCTCCGCAGCCGCGAGCCCGCGCCCGCCCGCGGGCCCGAGCTACGTCAACGAGCCGGACCTCTTCGACGTGCTGCGACACACGCGCGGCGATCGGCACGGCAGCTTCGCCAACCTGATGGTCGACTTTGCCGTGGCGCGGGCGTTCGTCGGTGCGCGCGACGATGGGCAACACCTGCCCGGGCTCGCGTGGGCGGGCGACTTCGGGCGCGTGCGCTTCGATTGGGTGCTGCCCTGGTCGACGCTGCCTCGCCGCGTGGCCGTGAACCCGCCCATCGACTCCACGGGCTCCGTCCTCGTGTGGCTCGACATCGATCGGGATCCGGAGAACGCGGCGCTCGGCTTCCGCGCAGAGTGGGAAGCTCCAGTGAGCTTTCACTGGCAGCTCGTACGCCTCGACGAGAACGGGATTGCGGTCGGGCGCATGGTCCTTCCTTATCGAGAGCGCGGCACCGAGGCCGAGGCGACGCTCGAGAACCTCGCGGGGGTACGCGCCGTGATCGCCGTGGGAACGAACCTCGAAACCGTGTCGCTCGCGCATCCGTTCGACCCGGACGTCGCGCCGTTCGAGCCCCACGGCGTGACGGTCTATTTCGCACGTTTGTAACGTTCGTTTCGGACGCCTCGCCGTCGCGTGCTCTCCTCCGCTCCTCGTTCTTGCGAGGGGGGGAGCCGGCGATCGTCTGTTTCGAACGGGTTTCCGGAACGGGATTTCGTCCGCCCCTTTTGCGAGGACGGGTCGAGCCGACCACCCGTGTAGGACTACGCCCTACACATCCGGAATTCCCGGGAGCGCCCGTGCATTGAATGCACTCGCGTGCACCGAGCAGAGGGCCGCCGCCGCGAACGAACGCTGCCTTGCTTGGAACTGCAACCATTGCCTATCATCCGCGCCTGGACGCGCGTTCGCGGAAACGCCGCAAATAAAGTCGGGGACGTTCATCGAGGTCGCCGTGAAACCGGAGTCATGAAGTGCCGGGGGGAAACCCGACGCGGCGTTGCCGGGCGCCGCCCGAATGACTCCGCATCCTCCACGAAGACCCATTGAGGAGCCGAAGCGTGGTGCGAACACTCCGTGGCAAGCTGCTGCTGATCGTCGGAACGGGTGCGCTGGTCCTGGCCGCGATGGTCGCCGCCGGGCTCCTGCTCGGCTCGCGACACGACCGTGAGCTCGACGATCTGGAGCGGCGCCTGGTGCCGAGACTCGAGCTCGGCCCCCGCCTCCTCGCGGATCTCGAGCGACTGCGCCGCGCCATGCAAGACGCGGTCTCCGCCCAAGATCACGACGCGCTCGCCGCGACCATCGAGATTCGGGACGCGCTGGTCGGTTCCCTCGACACCGCGGGCCCGGCGCTCCATCCGGCCGACGCGGAGCGCATTCGCGGCGCCGTGCACGAGTACCATCGGGTCGCTCGCGACATCTCGCTGCGGCTCATCGAAGGAGAAGGGGGCGAGGCGCTGGTCGGGGAAATCCCGCAAATGCAACGCGCCCATGCCCGGGCCGAAGCCCTGATCCGGCGAGCGACGAGCATCGGAAAGGCCGAGCTCGCCGCCGGGTTCGCCGCCGTGCGCGCCGCGGGCACGCGCGCGCAACAGCTGCAGCTCGCGTTCGGGCTCGCCGGGCTCGCGGTGGTCGTGAGCCTGTCGATGGTCGTCAGTCGCCGCATGCTCCAGAGCCTCGAGGATCTGTCGCAAGGCTTCCTCCGTTTCGGCAAGGGCGACTTCGAGCATCAGATTCGGGTCGACAGCGACGACGAGCTCGCCCACGTCGCGCGCGAAGCGAACCAGATGGCGACGAGCCTGCTCGAGCTCGCCCGGCAGCGTGAGGCGGCCGACTGGCAGAAGGCGGGACAGGTCGGGCTGTCCGACGAGCTCCGCGACGATCTCGAGCCGGAGGCCGTCGCGGATCGGGCCGTGCGGTTCCTCGCGCAGACGGTGGGCGCCTTCGCCGCTGCCCTGTACGTGGTGGAGGACGACGGCACGCTGCGGCTCGCCGGCAGCTATGCGCTCGCCCGCGGCGACGACTCCGAGGCTCGGGATTTCGCGCCCAGAAAGGTCCTCCGCGTCGGCGAGGGCCTGGTCGGGCAAGCGGCGATCGATCGTCGCCCGATCGTCGTCGACGAGCCGGGTGCGACGGGGCTCGTGGTGCGCTCCGGGCTCGCACAGGCGACGCCGCGCGCGCTCGTGGTCCTCCCCCTCGCGCGTCTCGAGCGCACGCGTGGAGTGCTGGAGCTTGCGCTGCTCGAGCCCTGTACGGATCGCATTCGCGATTTCCTGACCTCCATCTCCGAGTCGCTCGGCATCGCGCTCGAGGTGGCCCAGGCGCGCAAAGCGACGCGCCAGTTGCTCGAACAGACCCGAGCGCAAACCGAGCGCCTGGCGGCTCAAGAGGAGGAGCTGCGGCTCAACAACCAGGAGCTCCAGGCACAGCAGGAGGAGCTGCGGCGCGCCAACGAGGAGCTCGAGGCGCAACGCCGAACGTTGAGCCAACGAAACGCGGAGCTCGAGGAAGCGCGCTTGCGCCTGCACGAGAAGGCGGAGGAGCTCACGCGCGTGAGCGCCTACAAGTCGCAATTCCTCGCGAACATGTCGCACGAGCTCCGGACGCCGCTCAACAGCATGTTGCTCCTCTCCCACCTGCTCGCGCAAAACGAGGGAGAGAACCTGTCGCCCAAACAGGTGGAGTACGCCCAAACCATCCACGCCGCCGGCAAGGACTTGCTGGGGCTCATCAATCAAGTCCTCGACCTCTCGAAGATCGAGGCGGGCCGGCAGGAAGTCGAGCTGACCGACGTCGAGCTCGCGCATTTCGCGAGCTTCGCGCGGCGCGTGTTCGGCCCGCTCGCCAACGAAAAAGGACTCGTCCTCTCCGTCGAAATCGCCG
The DNA here is from genome assembly GCA_003242355.1 of Pseudomonadota bacterium. Lineage (GTDB taxonomy): Bacteria > Myxococcota_A > Polyangia > Polyangiales > Polyangiaceae > PMG-095. The sequence continues at coordinate 657 of QGUH01000227.1, read as the reverse complement.
AGGGCTTGCCCAAGACGCTCCGGACGGACAAGCAGCGCCTCGAGGGCATCCTCACGAATCTGCTCGGCAACGCGATCAAGTTCACCGACCGAGGAGAGGTCCGGCTCGCCATCGCGCGCCCGGCGCCGGGGCGAGCGCTGCCGCGCACCGATCTCGCGCCGGAGACGACCCTCGTCTTCGCGGTCTCCGACACGGGGCCGGGCATCGACCCGAAAAACCACGAGCTCGTCTTCCTCCCCTTCGAACAGGTCGGCGCACGCGACCGACAGCGCCCCTCGGGCACCGGCCTGGGTCTGGCCATTGCGCGCGAGTCGGCGCGCCTGCTCGGCGGCGAGCTCACGTTCGACAGCGTGCCCGGCCGGGGCACGACGTTCACGTGTTACGTCCCCGAGCATCGCGAGCCCGGCGAGGACCCGGAGCCTCGGTCGGCGCCCAACTCGCTGCGCATGCACGTCACCGACGATCGCGAAGCGCTCGCGCAGCACGATCCGCACCTGCTCGTGATCGAAGACGACCCGGTGCTCGCCGAGCAGCTCGCCGAGGTGATCCGCGCCCGTGGGCTCAAAGTGCTGATCGCGACCACGGGCGAGGAGGGCACGCGGCTCGCGTTCGAGCACCGACCACTCGGGATCGTGTTGGACGTGAAGCTGCCGGACA
>QGUH01001226.1 GCA_003242355.1 Pseudomonadota bacterium | reverse complement strand
GAGGCGGGGAGGGAGGGCGCGCGGGCTGCGCGGCCCATCGGAGCCAGATTCCGCAGCGTCGAGCGCGCTGATCGTGGCGGCGTACCGAGACATGAAGGCGCGGCTGGGGTAGGGGATGGAGGGATGAGCGCGATGCGTGTGGATCAGGATGCCGTGGCGCGCGACTGGCACGCGCGCGGGTTTTCGTGCGGGCTCTGGGTCGATCCGCCGGGCCAGGTCTGGAAGGACTACGTGCACGACGTCGACGAGCTCGTGATGGTCGTCGAGGGCGAGGTCGAGTTCGAGATCGACGGGAAGGTGTATCGACCGGCGCGCGGCGAGGAGCTGTTCATTCCGGCGCGTGCGCGGCACACCGTGCGGAACTTGGGACGCGGCGAGTCGCGGTGGCTGTACGGATACCGTCGATGACGACGGCAAAAATAGTCGCCGAGACGCTTCGAACGGTGCGTGGGCCGCGACGCGGGACGCGTCGCAGGCTCGTTGGGCGGAAGAACCAGACGATTGGAAAGGCACGGCGGCGATGACGATCAAGCGCATGGACAACGTTGGCATCGTGGTGGAATCCCTCGACACCGCGATTGCGTTCTTCACCGAGCTGGGGCTCGAGCTCGAGGGGCGACTCATGATCGAGGGAGAGTGGGCCGGGCGCGTCACGGGGCTTCCCGGCCAGCGTGTCGAGATCGCGATGCTCCGCACGCCGGACGGGCACGGCCGGCTCGAGCTCTCGCGATTCCTCGCACCGCCCGTCGTCGCCGATCACCGGAAAGCTCCGGTGAACGCGCTCGGTTACTTGCGCGTCATGTTTGCCGTGGAAAACCTCGACGATACGCTCGCCAGGCTCCGCAAACACGGCGCAGAGCTCGTCGGTGAAGTGGTTCAATACGAAACCAGCTATCGACTCTGCTATATCCGAGGCCCCGAAGGGATCCTCATCGGTCTCGCTCAAGAGCTCGGCTGAGCGGGCCTCTCGGTGCGCCGAGCCGAGGTCCCTTCCCGAGGCCGAATCGGTGCTGATGCCGGGAAAGACGCGAGGGCGAAGCCGCGGCCGAGACGAGCGGCGAGCGGTCGATAGATGGCGATTGCCGTCATCTCGGAGAATGCGACGTTCCAGCGCCGTGCCCAGAACTCGCGGAGGTTTCGTGACCGCAGCGGCGCGCGAAAGAGCGCCTCGCACGCGACGCCGCGGGCCCGCCATGCGCCGGCCAGCAGATGACACAGGCCGAAGTGCACCAGGAGACTGAGCGCAGGCAGTGCGATCACCGTGGCGAGCGACCGGGATTGGGTGCTCGTCCACGCGAGCCGTGCCAGCGCCAGGAGCACGGCGCCGGCAACCGCATGAAGCGCGCCTCGACGCAAAAGGTCGCTCGCGCCCGACGGGGAAGGCGTTCTTGCAGCCGCGAAGAGCCGCGGCTGCATGCCCAGCCATGCGCCCGCGAAGGCGAGCCAGGCTCCGAGGGAGAGAGAAAGCGCGTCGCGCTCGGGATCGAGGGTGGTCATGAGCTCGAGAAGGCGGCCCCGGACGGGCAGGCATCGCCCGTGCTCTCCGCCGCGTTTTCTGCTTGCGGCGCTCAGCTTGCGAGACCGGGAGGGTCGAAATGTGCGGACACGGGACGACCTCGGCGGGGCGAGCAGTGTGACCCGCCTCGGTGCTCAGCTCCTCCGGCCCGCGCGTTCGGGCAGGTCGTTTGGGACGGTGGGGCGGCGGGCCGGGGGCGGGAAGGGCGGGGGGGCGCCGCGCGCGGGCGCGGGGCGGGGGGCGCAAGGCCGGGGGGG
>QGUH01001225.1 GCA_003242355.1 Pseudomonadota bacterium | reverse complement strand
GGTGACGCCGCGCCAGCAAACTTGACGCGTTCCCGAATTAGACTCAGTCTAGCTATATGCGCCACGACGCGGTGATCGCGCTCCTGACTCGGCACGGGATCCAACCCTCGGCCCAGCGCGTCGCGGTCGCCGACTACGTGCTGTTCACGGACGAGCATCCGTCGGCCGATCGCGTGTTCGCGAAAGTGCGCAAGGTGCTCCCGGTGTTGTCCCGGGCAACGGTTTACAACACGTTGAACCTGCTCGTTCGCAAAGGCCTGCTGCGCGAGCTCGTGCTCGCCGAAGGCAAGGTGGTGTTCGATCCCAAGCTCGAGCGGCACCACCACTTCGTCGACGAGGCGACGGGGCGCATTTTCGACGTGCCGTGGGAGGCCCTCGAGGTCCGCAAGGTGACCGATTTGGAAGACTTCGAGGTCGCCGAGTACCAGGTGGTGTTGCGCGGGCGGCGGGCTCAGCGGCGAAAGTGATCGCCGCGCGTTCGCTGCGCGCCGCCGTGGCGTACGAATACGAGTCGGCGTTTCAGCGCTTGGTGTCGAGCGCGGCCCGAAAGAAGCGCGAGCGCTGCGCGAGCTCGCTCACGTAGCCGATCACGTCGCTTCGCGCCGGCTCCGGCAGCCGTGCGAAGGGAACCACGTGCTCGTCGGGCACGAAACGGAACGTGAAGTTGATGCGACGGGTTCGGAACCCCGGAATGCGTGGTGGCAAGTCGAGATCGGGGTTGCGCGTCACGCGTTGCACCCGGTGCAGGACGCGATCCTTGTAGAGCGTTCCGCCGAAGAGCTGCAGAGAGCCGTCCTCGAGCCACTGCGAGAGGAGCGGCGGGTTGCACTCTCCGACGCGTCGCGGCGCAACGAACTGAAAGAGCGCTCGCTCGCCCAGGGACAGCGACGCGACTGGCCCGGGCTCGAAGTCTCGATGTTCGCCCACCCGAGCCGTGTCGACCGCACGCCCGCCCTCGAGACGACTTCCGTAGAAGTTCACGAGACAGGTGTTCAGACGGTACCCTCGCGGGATGTCCGAGGGCGGAAACAGCCGGCGGATGCGCGCCTCGACGTCGGCCAGAATTTCGGCGAGCACGGGCGGGAAGGGCTCAGCCTCCACGCAGCGGTTGTGCACGTGTCGCGGGGGTCGGTAGTAGTCCAGGCAGGCAAACTGCCAGCTGCCGAGCCAGTACACGGGCCGGAGCAGCCGCCGTTGCGTTTGCCCGGGAGGAAGCGGACGACCCTCGGGGTACCGGAGCTCCCAGATCGGGGCAATCGTAGTCAGAAATTCGACGATCCGCTCGCGCTCCGACCTGCTCAGATAGTTTCGGAAATAATAGTGACGGCCGTTTCGTTCCGCGTTCGGCACTGAATCTCGGGCTGCCGAGCGCTGCGGGCGCGACGAGGTGCGGCGAAAGTGCATGGTTCCGGAAATCGTGGGCTACTGTTCCGTTCGCGGTGGTCGGGCTGGAAAGCGGTGAATGTCCAGTGAATGCGTCGGGGCGAGCGAATGCGGTTGCAGGCGGCCGGCCGGAAAAGTAAGGCGTATTGCTCCGGAGCACCCCATGGTGTAGGTAAGAGACACTGGTTATCGCACACCCGAAGGTCCAAAGTGATCCGACACGTCGTCTGTCGGCATTGAGCGAGCCGAAGCTTGGAGTTTAGAGGCGAACGTGGAGCGTGCTGAAGGCGTCATCGTAGCCCGCCGCTATCGGCTGATCCGAAAGCTCGACTCCGGCGGCATGGGCTCGGTGTGGCTTGCCCACGACTTGTCGCTCGACACGCGGTGCGCGCT
>QGUH01000226.1 GCA_003242355.1 Pseudomonadota bacterium | reverse complement strand
TCACGAGGACGCTGGGGGATTCGCACAATCGATCGCGGATAATCGGGGTCGGTTTGACGACCGGGTTGACGATCGGATTGACGATCGGATCGTCGCGCTCTTTCACGCCTCCGTCGCGCACGTCCTTGGCGTCGCGGATGGACTTCGTGTCGACCGTGGGCTTTTCGTCGCGCTCGGTCTTCGCATCGCGCTCGTCTTTCAGTGCGTCGCGTACGTTCTTCGCGTCGGTCTCGTCCTTGAGGGTGTCGCGGATGCGCTTGGCGTCCGCCACGTTCTTTTCTTCGGTGTCGCGCGTGTTCTTGGTGTCGGTCTCCCGCTTGCCGTCTTCGATGCGCTTGGCGTCGGTGGTGTTTTTGGCGTCTTGCACCACCTTGGCGTCCTGTTGCCCTTTGGCGTCCTCCTCCGTCTTCGCGTCTCGTTGCGACTTGGCTGCGTCGTCCGTGTTCTTCGTGTCGGCAGCGTTCTTCGTGTCTTCGGTGTTCTTCGCGTCGGTGGCGCTCTTGGCGGCGGCGTCGTTCGTGTTCTTCGTGTCCAGGTCGACCTTCGTGTCCGCCTCCGCCTTCGCATCGAGGAGGCCGTCTTCATCGGCGTCCAACTCGTCGAAGAGCTCCGCGGAAGCGCACGCCACGGCGGGGACGCGCACGAACCACAAGAAACCATCTGCAGCGCTCGAGATGGCCTGGCGCCACGCTGCGAGCAGGGGAGCGGGCTCCGGGCGCGTTTCGTCCACGAGGTCCGTCGGATCCGGGCGCCGCTTGGCGATCCAATCTTTCAACGCGAGCAGCGGCGTCCGCTTCGCCAAGACCGCCGGTTGAAGGAGCAACTTGGGCGGCGCGACGGAGGCGAGTCGGAGGGCATCGAGCCGCGCGGCGGGCATCGGCACGAGCACGTGAACGCGCGTGTGATCGAAGTCGTCATCGCCGCCTACGAGATCGATCGGCGGCAGGTGCAATGCGTCCTCGACGAGCTTCGGCAACTCGTCGTCGACCACGGCGCTGAGCTCGACGGTCATCGCCGGTGGAAAGAAGGCTTGCGTGAACGTCGCCGGATCGATCGCCGCCGCGGGCAAGCGGCCGACGGGAGGCAAACACCGAAAATAGCGCGTCGCCGGGAACTTCGTGCGGTTCTGCGCCGAAAGCTCCGTCACGAGTTCGCGGAGCTGCTGGTCGTATTGATTGTACTGCGCCTCCCGCTGGGCGCGGTTCGTTTCGCCGATGCCGAGCGGACCGGAGTCGCCCGCCGCGACTTCGCGCCGGACGAGGTGCTCATCGATCCACCGGACGAGCCCGCTCTGCACGAACAGCAGCGCGAGCGGCAGCACGTCGGGCGCGACGACGCCGCCGTTCGTCAAGAAAACGCTGCGGGCAATTTCGCTGCGCAGGACCCAGGGATCGGCGTCCCCGTCGAACCGGAACGGGTGCAGCGTCAACGTGACGGCTTCGACGATTTCGCCGTCTTCCACGCCCGGCAGGCCATGAACCGTCAAAGGATAGCGGGTGATGTGCCGGGCGCTGTACTCGAGGGGACGAAGGGCGAGCACGTAGAGCCCATTGCGCCGCTGCGGGTCCCCTTCGGGGACGTCCACCGCGCCGAAGGACACGTCGATCCGATCATCGTCGGGAACGTCGGCGAGCTCGACCGTCAGCGCGCGGGGCAACGTGACGAGCTCCCCGTTGGACGTAAACCCGGCGCCCGGCGTCACGTGCAAAAGAGCGCCGCGGCGGCTGACCGTGAGGCCGCGCACCACTCCCCCGCGGCGTGCCACGCCGAGATCGGCCTGGCGAGTGAGCACGTAGAGCTGTTCTCGCGTCAGGTCCGTCGCGGTCAAGAATCGCCCGTCGTGGAAGCGGGAGCGGACGCGGCGCTCGTCGCGGATCAAAACGCGCGCGGCTTCCTGCCGTTCGAGGACGTCGGGGTCTTCCGCCGAAAGGTCCACGCGCGCCGGACCGACCGTAAAATCGAAGTTGCCCATCAGCCCACCCCCTGAAGCTCGATGGGCAGCACGCCGTCTTCGGTGTCGCCGATTGCGCGGTGCAGACGCGCGAAGTACGCGGGCGGCTCGCCCGACGTCTCGATGAGCTCGAGAAGACGCGCGACGGACATCGGCGAGTCGGACGCACGGACCGCGGACGCGGGCCGAAGCGGGAAGCGACGCAAGTGGGGGGGCAACGTCTCGACGTCGGCGCGCGGCAGGCAGAGCAGGACGGCGACGGGCGTCGCGCGCAGGGAGCTCGGGCTCGCGCGCAGATCGATCGGCGGGGGCGCGAGCGCCTCGTCCAAGGCCGCCCGCAGCTCGTCCGTCGGCACGACGTGCAGCGCCGTCGGTAGCGTCGGCGGGAAGAACCGATCGCTCTGCGTCGCGAGGTCGAGCGCCGCGAACGGATAGGGACCGGCCGGCGGCAGCGCAACGAGCTCGTCGGACGCGGCGAAGGGCTCGGGGTGGCGGCTCCGAATCTCCGCCAAGTGATCGCGGTATTGATGCAGCTGCGCCTCCACGAGCGCGCGGGGCGGGCGCCGCTGGGTGCCCATCCCGTCGTACGCCTCACCAATCTCGCGGCGCACCAACCACGGATCGACCCAGCGCACGAAGCCCCGCTCGAGCTGCAGCATCGCGAGCGGCACCGCCTCGAGCGAGAGGCCCGCGTCGGCCCGCTGCACGAAGAGGCGATGCGCCAGCGCCGCACGCTGCCGCGCGGGCTCGACGTTCACCGCGGCGTCGCGATAGGGCACGAGCGTGAACGCGACTGCCTCGACGATTTCGCCGTCCTCCGGCCGGCGCCGCTCCTCGATCGACGCCGGATAGAAGCCGATGGGGTTCGCGGTGTATTCCACGGGGCGGGCGAGCAACACGAACACCCCCGTGTTTCGGCGCGCGAGCTCGCGCGGCGTGCTCGACAATCCGAGCTCACGATTGAGGCGCTCGGTGGTGGCGGCGTCCCCGAACGAGAGCGTGGCGTCTTCTCGCACCACGACGGCGCGCCCGGTCGCGGTGAGCGCCGCGCCCGCGCGGACTCGGATCGTTGCGTGATCGATCGGCGTCACTTCCAGGCCGTGGATCACTCCCGGGCCAGCGGCGCGCAGCTGCTCGGCTTGTCGAGCCGCGATGTAGGTTTGGTCGCGCTCCAGATCGCGCGCCGCGAGGAACCGACCGTCGAAATAGCGCGGCCGCGCCTGCCCGGTGTCGACGGAAGGTGAGGTGCGCTCGATGCTCACGCGGAGGAACGGCGAAAGACCCAGGGCCGAGGAAAACGACGATTTGCGGACGCGCTCGGCCTGCAACCGGTGTTCGATCCGCTGGATGACGCTGAGATTCACCGTAACCTCCTAGTCTCCGGTCGCCGCGTGACGCTGCGGCGTCGTGACTGCCTGTCTCGAACGAACGAAATCGGGGAAGGGGCGCATTACTCGGCCAACAGCGCGACGAGGGCGCTCGGGGGGACCACGATCCGGCGGATCTGGTTGTCCGGTACCGGAGGCGTCGCGGTGGGGCGCGGCGCGCCGGTGCCGGTGGGAGCCGTCACTTCGAACGAAACGCGGGCGAGGAACACCCACTGGGACCGCGGATCGAAACCGCTCGGCAAGCCGGGTGCGGGCTCCGCGAGCAGCTCCGCGGGCACCTCCTGGGGAGCTTCCGGTCGAGCGATCCGGTTCCAGTGGCTCGAATCGAGCAGCGCGTCCCGCAGAGCGCTCAGGCGCTCGCCGACGGAGCTGCCCGGCAAGGTACCCCATGGATCGACCGGCGCGCTCGGTGCGTCCTCCGAGCGCGGGACGAGGCGAACCTCCGCGGCGTCGCGAATCCGTTCGTACACGAGCGCGTCGAGCGCCTCGGCACCGCCGCGCGCGAACGCCGGCGTCAGCGCGCGCCCACACGGCAAGAACCGCACGAACACGTCCGCGATCAACGTTCCCGTCCCCGGCTTGAACGCGGCGCGCAGCGCGGCGACTCGCTCTACCGTTTCCTCGTCGGGCGACGCGGGGAGATCGGCAGGACCGAACCAGCGATCGAGATCGATGCAGACGGCGCGCGTCAGCTCGATCAGTCGACCGTAGGCATCGATCGCGAGCCCCGGCTGGACCCGGAGCTCGGGAGGACGCCCGTCGCCGGCGCCGGGCGCGCTCTCGGCGACGGCGGGCACGTACTCGACGCGCAGACCGGCGACGGTTCCCGGTCCGTTCAGCGCGGCGAGCGCGCGGGCGAGCCGCCCGCGATGATAGGTCTGCTCCTCGATGAAGTCTTGCTCGTCGAGCATGACGCCGAGCGCGTAGTTCGGTCGATCCGGCGGCTCGGCACGAACGCGGAGGAGGGGATCGGTGAGTTTCGATTTCTGCATCGCTCGTCACCTCAGGAGAGCCGCCCCAGGCGCGGGTCCAAGCTGGGGAGCCGTTCGATCACGTCGGAGACGCCGACGCGCGTGCGGTCGAGGACGACGGGGTTCGTCGTTGGAGGGGGCGCCAGATACGTGTCGACGCCGACCAGGGCCGAGACGGCGACGCGAAAACGCTCGGTGGCCGTGACGACCTTGACCTGGACGTGCGCCGGCGCTTCGAGGGCGATCACCTGGCGCAAGAGCCCGAGATCGTGCTCGGTGACCTCCTGATGGACCAGCACCGTCACGCGGTGGGCGAGCCGATCGAACAGCTCGGTGATGGCCGCCTCGTCGCGTGCTTCCGCCGCGGCGCCGCCGAGCACGAGGTCCGCGTCGAACGACGCGAGAAAGCCGCGCCGGTCCTCCTCGCCCAAAATCAGGGTTTCGCCGACGACGGAGTTGCCGCTCACGGCGAGCCCCGGCACGAGCGGGTCGTCCGACTCCGAGAGATCGGCGCCGAGGATCGTCGCGAACGTGCGCCGCAACCTGAAATCTTCGACGACCACGATGTCCCCGCGCCGAACGCCTCCATTCGAAGCGAGGTCGAGCGCGAGGAGCAAGCCGGGTAGCGTTCCGCGCCGCTGGTACAGCCGCCACGCGGACTCCAACATCGTGCGGCGCCGCTCGAGCGGCAGATCCGCGGCGAACACGAATCCGATCCAGCTCGCGAGCCAATCGATCGCGCCGTCGCGCGTGGTCTTGGGGTGCGTGAGCAGCCACGCGTTCGCGATGCGCCCCTCGAGCGGCGTGAGCACGCTCTCGAACAGCGCGAGGAAGCGATCCAGAAAATCGGCCGGCGTCGCCGCGTCGATCGCGTCCGCTTCCGGGCCGAAGACGCTCTCGCGATACAGCTCCGGCAGATAGAGCGCGGCGTAGCCGCGGCGCCCCGCATAGGCGCGCAGCGCGGCAATTTCCGGTGTGGCGCGGCCGTCCGACGTGAGCTCGACGCGCACCCAGAGGTAGCGCCCCGCGAGCGTGCGGACGCGCCGCCCGTCGCGTTGGATCAACACCGTGAACAAACCGGAGACGCCGGGTCGCGGTGGGCAGCCGAGCAGGCCGCCGTGATAGGGGACTTCGGACGGCGCGGGGATCCACGTGCCCGTGGGCGCGCGGCTTCCGCTGACCGCGGCGCCGAACCGATGCGCGAACCACTCCCCCTCGGCTGGGGGAGTGCGCTCCTCCGTGGCGGCGAGCCACACCGTCACCGACGAACCGGGTGGGATCGCGGCTTCGAGATACAAGCGGTGCCAGATCACGCCGCGCGCGAGGCCGTCCAGCGGCGCAGCCGCATCGACGCTGCCGCGGGTCGCGTACGCCGGCCACGAGAGCGGCAACAGCGGGCGCGGCGCGTCGCCGTCGTCCCCTCGGGAGAGATAGTGCGGCGGAAACTCGGTCGAGTGGAGAAAGGGCGCCGGCGCGGGCCGGGCGAGCGGGAAGAGCTCCCCCACGGGGCTGGCGATGGGCGCGCCCTCCACCTCGTAAACCGCCGCGACGGTGCCCTGAGCGGGCAGCGCGATCAGCACGGCGACGCGAGCCTCGTCGACCCAGGCGAGCGAATAGGGGCGTCGCGCGCCCGAAAGAGTGCGCCCCGCGCTCCACGTTTCGCCATCTCTCACGAACAGCCGCGCATCTCCGGCTGCGTCCCACGCGATCACCGCGAGCCGACCGCTCGGGCTCGTCGCGAGCGCCGCGACGTCGCTCGCTGGAGGCGCGCCACGATCGAGGTAGCGTGGCGGATCGCTCTCTTCCGGCTGCGGCCGGAAGACGCTGGGCGCGTAGCGATGGGGCTGCTTGCGCAACGGGCGCCCCACGACCTCACCCAGGCGGACCACGGTGCCACCCTCGTCGATGATCGCGACGTGGACGCCGTTCGTCCCTGGAGCGAGCCGCCAGGCGCGCCCGCCTTCGACGTTCACCGTCGTGGGGTCCCAACGACCGCGCAGATCGCGCAGCACGACGCGACCGCCCATCGCGAGGTAGAGCACGTCGTCCGC
>QGUH01000225.1 GCA_003242355.1 Pseudomonadota bacterium | reverse complement strand
AAAACCTCGTTCGGCGCGACGCGGAGCTTTTGAGCAAGCTCCAAGATTCGATCTTTTGCACCGATCCGGACGGCACGATCACCTACTGGAACGACGGCGCTGCGCGCCTCTACGGCTGGAGCGCGCTCGAAGCGCTCGGCCGCACGCTTGCCGAGCGCGTGGGGCGCGGCGCCGCGTGCGACGTCTCCGAGCGCCTGCGCGCCGTGCTCGGCGGCAGCGACTACCAGGACGAATGGGAGGACGTGCGCAAGGATGGCTCGCGCGTATGGGTCGACGTGCGGCTCACGCGGTTCGACGATGCAGACGGGCGCCCCGCCGGCGTCATCGGCATTTCGCGCGACGTGACCGAGCGCAAGCTGCTCGAAGCGACGATGCGCCGGGATGCGCGCATCCTCGCCGAGCTGCACGACGCGGTGATCTGCGGGGACGCGACGGGGAACGTCGTGTACCTGAACGCCGCGGCCGAGCGCATCTTCGGCTGGAACCGCGCGGAGCTCTTGGGCCGCCGCGTGCACGAGCCCCTGCCGGCCGCTTCGGCCGTGCTCGTCGAGCGCCTCACCCGACGCGCCCTCGCCGGTGAAGCCACCGAATCGGTCGATTTCGAGCACCGACGCGCCGACGGCTCGGGCGTGTGGATCGCCTATCGCGCCTATCCCTTGCTCGACGCCGCCGGGAAAGTGACCGGCACGGTGGCCCTCGCCACCGACGTGACCGAGCGACGGCGCGCCGAGGCGGAGCGGCGGCAGCTCGAGCAGCAGCTGCTCCACGCGCAGAAGATGGAGATCATCGGCACGCTCGCCGGTGGGATCGCGCACGACTTCAACAACATCCTGACGGCGATCCTGATGTACGCCGAGCTCTGCCTGCTCGAGGCGCAGCAGGCGACGAGCCTGAGCGAGGGTCTGAACGAGATCAAGGCGGCGTGCTTGCGAGCGAAGGACCTCGTGCAGCGCATCCTCACGTTCAGCCGCTTCCAGGAACCCGAGCCGAAGCCGGTCGACCTGCGCCTGGTGGTGAAGGACGCGTGCAAGCTACTCCGTGTGATGTTGCCGGCCACGCTCGACATCCGCGTCGATTTGCCGGAACGCCCCACGAGCGCGCTCGCGGACGCCAACCAAATCCACCAGGTGCTCCTCAACCTCGGCTCGAACGCGGCGCACGCGATGCAAAACACGGGGGAGCTTACGATTTCGGTGCGCGCCATCGGCCTCGACGCGCCGCTGCCGGTGCGCGGCGGGGTGCTGTTGCCGCGGCGTTACGTGCGCATCGCCGTGATCGATCGTGGACACGGCATGTCGGACGAAACGCTCGCGCGCATCTTCGATCCCTTCTTCACCACGAAACGCCCCGGGGAAGGCACGGGCCTCGGCCTGCCGATCGTGCGCGGGATCGTGCAAAACCACGGCGGCGGCATCACCGTCGAGAGCGTGCCGGGCGAGGGCTCGGTGTTCACCGTCTACCTGCCCGCGGCGCTCACGCCGAGCACCCAGATGGCCGCCGTGCAAGCGGGCCAGGCGACGCCGCGCGGTCGCGGCGAACGCATCCTCGTCGTCGATGACGAGGAAAGCGTGGCCATCCTCACCAAAACCGCGCTCGACAGCCTCGGTTATCGCGCCACCCACGTCACGTCCGTGGAGGACTTCCTGCGCGCGTTCGAAGCCTCGCCGAGCTCCTATCGGCTCATCCTCACCGACCAGACCATGCCGCGGCTCAGCGGCCTCGATCTGGCGCGCCGTGTGCGGGCCGCCGGGCACACGATTCCGATCATCATCGCCACCGGCTTCAGCCGAAAGCTCACGCCCGAAGCCGTCGCCACGATCGGCCACGCCGCCCGACTCTCCAAGCCCTTCGAGCTCCACGAGCTCGCCGTCCTCGTGCACGACCTGCTCGAACGCCGCGCGGAGTAAACTTCGCTGTCGGCTGCTTCGGGCGAGGCTTCCCGAAACCGACGGTGCACCCACCACGCTCGGTAACGACGACCGCGCCTCATTTCGGCGGGAAGGCGGCGCGGCGTCTTCCTCCTCTTGCGCCCGGGCTCGAAAGCGCCGCCCCACGCCGGCGCTCTGCGCGGCACCACCTTCCGCACGCTTCGATGCGTTTCGTCGCTTCGAGTCTGCTGGAAATGACGAATTCGGGTCGCCGTCCGGCTTGCAGCCGCCGGGCGGCCTTCAGTAGCGTTTGAGCGCGCATGGAAGGCTCGTCCGTTCGCCCGCCGGCCGAGGTCGTGACCGGCTTTACCGTGCGCGACCCGAGCTTCTGGCTCAAGCTCACGTGTTGGGCGGTCGTCGGTTTCTCGGCCGTGCAGATCGCGACCTTCTCCTTCGGGCGCGATCAGAGCATCTACGCGGTGATTGGCGACGGCGTGCTCGCCGGCCAGATGCCGTACCGCGATCTCTGGGATTTCAAGCCGCCCGGCATCTTCTTCGTGTACGCGCTCGCGCAAGCGCTCTTCGGCAAAAGCATGGCCGCCGTGCGCCTCGTCGAAGTGCTCGTCTTGCTCGGCATCGTGGCCTCCCTGCGGCGGCTCGGCGGGGTGTTCTTCGAGAATCGCGCGGTCGGCCTCGTCGGCGGCGCCATCGCCGCCCTCATCCACTTTCAGCTCGACTTCTGGCACACGGGGCAACCCGAAACGTTCGGCGGCTTGCTCACGTTGCTCGGGCTCGTGCTCAGGGTGCGCGAGCCGCGGCGGCGCTGGCTCGCCGCGTTCGGCACGGGTCTTTTGTTCGGCAGCGCGGCGTTGCTCAAACCGCCGCTCGGCGGCGGCGCGATCGTATGCGCTGCCTATCTCGCGCAGCGCGCGCGCGCCCGCGGCGGGAGCACGCGCCGCGCGCTCGCCTTCGCCGGCATGGTCGCCCTCGGCGGCGCGCTTCCCACGCTGCTCACGCTGCTCTGGTTCTGGGCGCGCGGCGCGCTCGGCGACCTCGTCTGGACACTCGGCGAGTTCACGCCCGGCTACACCGCCGTGTCGTGGCACGGCCGGAGCGCCGCCGAAATGCTCTATTACGCCATCGAAGAGGCGTTCTTCGGCTTCTCTGCCATCGCCGCCGCCGGCATCATCGCGGCCATCGCGATGCGCCCGCTGCACGCGCGCGAACGCGAAGGCATCTTCCTCGTGCTCGGCGTCATCGCGATTCAGGTCGCCGGCATCGCGATGCAGGGCAAGTTCTTCGCGTACCACTACGGCGCCACGCTGCCCCTCGTCGCCTTCATCGCGGGCGTGGGCCTGTACAAACTCTGGATGCGCTGCCTGCAAGGCGGTATCGGCGGCGCGCTCGCCTTCTTCTCGTTCGTGATCGTGGCCGCCCTCATGCGCTACCCCGTCGGCGATCTACCGCAGAGCGCCTGGGAGCGCGCCCGCATCCGCCTCGCGTACCTGCTCGATCGCCCGCCGTACACCGATCGCCCCGCGATGGACCGCGACCTCGCCTACGTCGCCGATTACAACCTCGACGCCGATCGGCGCGTCGCCCTCGCCGTCCGCCAACTCACCAATCAAAACGACAGCATCTTCGTCTGGGGCTTCGAGCCCGCGATTTACTGGCTCTCCGAGCGCCGCCCCGCCACCCGCTTCATCTACAACGTTCCCCAACGAACCGCCTGGGAGCAAGCCCGCGCCCGCGACGCCCTCATGGCCGACCTCCGCCGCGATCCCCCGCGCATCATCGTCGTCCAATCCCGCGACGTCTTCCCCTTCGTCACCGGCACCCGCACCGACTCCCGCGACGAGCTCCCCACCTTCCCCGCCCTCGCTACCCTCCTCGACTCCGAATATCGTTTCGTCAAATCCATCGAGGACTTCGACGTCTATCTCCGCGACGAGTGACCCCGGAGCTCCGCATTGACCCAGCCTGAGGGGACGGGAGAAGGAAGGATCCCGCCTAAGGCACCGTGCATTTGCCCTCGACGCAAATCTCTTCCGGAGCGCAGGGGAGGTCGCAGCCGCCGCAGTGGAGGGGGTCGTTGAGGGTGTCGACGCAGGTGTCGGTGCAGAGGTTCGCGGCGGGGCAGAGGCAGCGGCCGGCGGCGCAGAGGGCGCCGGGCTCACAGGCGATGTCGCATTCGCCGCAGTGGAGAGGGTCGTTCGAGAGGTTCGCGCAGACGCCCGAGCAGAAGTTTTCGCTCGGCAGGCACTCGTCAGCGGAGGCGCCAGCCGCACCGGCAGCACCGGGATCTGCACCGGCTGCTCCTGCAACGACGGTGGCGTCGCCGGCAACGATGGGATCGAGGTACACTTCGCCGCAGCTCGCGATGGAGCAGAGGGGGATCACGAGCAGTGCGAACGGCAGCGGCCAGTGACGCCTCACGGCGACACCTCCCGCTGATCGCCGCGGCGGCATGCGCTCACCACGACACCTCCGCGCCGGCGTTCGGGAAGAGAAACAGCCTGCCGTAGTGACTGACGACTTCTTCGGCGAAACGCACGGTGACGTCGCCGCTCGTCAGCGCCGCGTCGGCCCGCGCGGAGATCGCGAGGGTGGCATTCGCAAATTCGAGCACCTGCACGGTGGCGCCTACGCCGAGCATCACGAGGGGCAGGAACGCACCGTCGGACTGGCCTTTGCGCGGCGGGTGCGTGTGGCCGGAGGTCGAGGCGTGGTACGCGCCGAGGCCGGCTCCCAGGAACGCACTCAGGCGCGCTTCTTCGACGACGAAAAGGCGCGCTCCGAGCGTTGCCCACGTCTCCGTGACGGTGGCCCGTTCGTTGCGGTGCACGATGGTGCTCGCCGCGCCCCGCGCAACGCGCGCCTCCGCATACAACCGCGGCAAGAGCCGATAGCGCGCTCCGAGCGCGCCCCCGAACCGCGCGGGAACGTCTTCGAGCTGCGTGAAGGCGCCGACCGACGCGAACACCGCGACGGTTTCGGCCTCTCTCCGTCTCCCCGCCTCGTCGGCAACGACCGTTTCGAACGCGGCGGGTTCGCTCGCGGCTTCTGCAGGCGCCGGTGGCTCGAGCTCGATGAGGCTCGCGCGCACGTACTCGAGCACGCGCAGCGAGAGCGTGCGCCCCTCGGGATCGGTCCGTTCGCGAAAGCGTCGCCCGCCGTCGCGCCCGGAAATCCAGACGTCAGCGGTGGCGCCCGTGCTCGGGTCGCCGTTTATGTGGACGCGCGCCCATCCGCGCTCGGCGCGGAGCCGGCGCGCGGCGTCGTCTTCGCGCGCGCGGATCACCGAGAAGCCCTCGGCGGCGAGCTCGTGCTCGAGCTGATCGGCGGTACGCGCGGCGCTCGGCGTCGGTGCCGGATCGAGGGAGAGCACGATCACCCGATCTTCGGCACGGGCCGCGCTCGTCCCCAACAAGAATGTTCCCAGAGCGAGGATCGCCGGGATACGCCGCGCGTGTCTCAACGTAGAGACAAGTCTCGCGCTTGCGGAGCGTACGGTCCATCCGGAAAGCGCCGCAGGTAGTCGCCTGCAAGCGCGCGCGCCTCGTTCGTGCGGCCGAGCCGATGCAACGCGATCAGCTTGCGGCCGAGCGCCTCGGCAGCGAGCGGCCCGCCTTCGGCGAGCTCGCGGTCGTACCACTCGATGGCCTGACTCGGCGCTCCCGCGTCATCGGCCAGGCGTCCCAGAAGGAACGCCGAGCCGGCCGCCGCGCGCGTGCCGGGGAAGCGCGTGCGCAGCGCGACGAGCGCGCGCCGCGAGAGATCGAAACGACCGGTGAACCGCGCGGCATCGGCGAGCGATCGCAGCTCTTCGGCCGAAGCGCTGGCGAGGAACGTGTCGATGCCCCGGCGTTCGGCGGCCTCGACGATTGCACGCGCTCGGAGCCTCTGCGCAGACCCGCGCGCGTCTCGGCTCGGGTGGTCCGACGTCGTACCCGTCGCGGTGCTCGGTGCGCCCTTCGCCGGTGCCGCCTTTCCTGCGGGCGCGCTCGGTGCTTCGGCGTTCGGTTCCGGCGTTTCCGCAAGAGGCGACGCTTCGAGAGCAGCGCTCGCTTCTGCCGCTTCCGCAGGGGGCGTTTCGTGCCGATCCGCTGCACGTTCCCCGCCGCGCGGATCACGCTCCGCCGTCACCCGCGCCGCGAAGCGCTCGGTGCCCGAAACGCGATGCCCGCCTTCGAGCCCCGGGCCGCTCACCAACACCGATCCCGAGCGCATCTCGAGCTCGAGCAATCGCGACTCGGCGTCCCACGAGAGCGAGAACGACGTGCCCGTCACGTGAACGAGATAGGGCCCGGCGGCGATCTCCCACGTCGCGTTGGGTCGCGGCACGATGTCGAAGCGCGCCGTGCCGGTCTCGAGCAAGAGCGCGGTCTTCGCGCGATCCGCACGCGAGACGCGCAGCCCCGAACGCTGGGCGATCTCGATCGTGCTCCCGTCTTCGAATCGCAGGGGCAGCGCGTCTCGCGTGCGGATCGCGCGAAGAC
>QGUH01001224.1 GCA_003242355.1 Pseudomonadota bacterium | reverse complement strand
CCGGTTCGGAGGTCGGCCCCAATTGGGGTCGGTCTGACCACTCGGTTCCGAGCGCCCGGTTTGGCTTCGTGGTGCCGATCTGCTGGGCGCTCGGCTCCTTCTGCCCGTTGGGTCGGCTGTCGTCGTGCGGTGCCGTCGCAGCGGTCGTCGGAGCTCAGCGATACGAGAGCGGTGTCGGCATGAAGAGCAAGACGAACAGAACGACGCACGCCCAGCCGAGCGCCCGTCGGCGCGGGTCGAGCTCGCTGGGCTCGTAGGGCGGGTGTTTGGCGCCGCCGGACACGAAGGCAATGAGCCCGAGCACGAGGAACCACACGAGCCAGAACGCCGAGTTCGAGATCGCGAGCGGCAGCGGCAGATCGGAACGCTTCGTCAGCACGGGCACCACGAACACGAACACGTTGTAGGCGAACAGGAGCAAGAGCGCGCGCCGCACCCAACGCGCGATCGCGTGGTGCCGTTCGCCGATCAACGCGTAGACGATGTGGCCGCCGTCGAGCTGCCCCCACGGCAACAGGTTGATCATCGTGAGGAACAGCCCCGCCCAGCCGGCGACCGCCGTCGGGTGGAGGAACACGTCGTGTCCCTCGGGGATGGGGCCGACGATGATTCGCTTGAGCAAGAGGTAGAGCAGGCTCTGGCCTTCTTGAGCCACGAGCACGCCGGGCTCGGGCGGCGGGCGCACCTCGGAGAGCGTGAGGCCGTAACAGAGCACGGGCAGGGCGACCACCAGGCCCGCGATCGGCCCGGCCGCGCCGATGTCGAGCAACGCGCGGCGCGAGCGCACCGGGCGGGGCATCGCCATCACGGCCCCCATCGTCCCGAAGAGCATCCCCGGAAACGGAATGAAATACGGAAACGACGCGGGGACACGGTGGAAGCGCGCCGCGAAGAAGTGCCCGAACTCGTGCGTGAGCAGGATCGCGAGCAGCGGTACGGCGAACGAAGCGCCGCGCATCAAGTACTCGGGATCGAGCAATTGACGGAAGAGCGAGCGCTCGTCGACGCTGCCCGTGAAGCCGACCCCCGCGTGGAACACGCTCACCACCGTGAGCAAAAACAGGATCAGATTCGTGCGAAACGGCGGCAGCGCGGCCGCGCGAGTCGAGGACGGCACGCTCGGGCGGTAATCGTGCTCAGGATTCATGACGGAGGGTTTCGCGGAGCCGCGCGGCGAGTCGATCGAGCTCCGGCGCGATGTCCGCGTCGAGCACGCCGATCTCCGTTTCGAGCCGGATGCTGCCGCGCGGGCGCCCGGCCTGCGCCACGACGCGCGTGACCCGCGGCAGCTCGCCCGCGGCGAGCGCGTTCTGGAGCACCGTCACGTCTTCGGGGCTCGCGACGAGCGTGATGGTGCGCGCGCCGCGCGCTTCGGCCAGCGCGCTCTTCGCGAGCGCGGTGACGCGGGTGGGGTCCAGCGTGAGCTGCTCACCGAGCAAGCGCTCCGCGAGCAACCGAGCCAGATCCACGATGCGATCGAGCGCGCGCTCGTCGGCCCGCGCTTCGTGCTCGCGCAGGGCGAGCGCCTGCGCCGCGAGCCGCGCGGCGCCTTCGGCGCGGCCTTCCGCTTCCGCGCGAGCGCGCAGCTCGGCGACCTCGGCCTGGGCCCGCGCGATCAGCGCCTCCGCTTCGGCCTTGGCCCGCTCGAGCATCCGAGAAGCTCGCTCACTCGCCTCGACCAGGAGCTCGGGCGCGACCGTTGCGCGCGCCATCGGCTCGGGTGCGCCCGGAAGCGCGACGCGCTCCGCTCCTTCCGCGTGGCGAACGGTGGCGAACG
>QGUH01001223.1 GCA_003242355.1 Pseudomonadota bacterium | reverse complement strand
CAACCTTATAACCGCGAGCCAGCGCGTACAGGGCGTGCGACAGGCCGTCTTAGGTGGAGGGCTTCGTTTTGGCGGAGAGGCGGGCTTTGAGGCGGGGGGCGTAGCCGAGTTTGTTTTCTTGGCGGGCGCGGCCGATGGCGAGGGCGTCGTCGGGGACGTCGCGGGTGACCGTGGTACCGGTGCCGACGTAGGCGCCCTTTCCGACGGTGACGGGGGCGACGAGCTGCGAGTCGCTGCCGATGAAAGCGCCTTCGCCGATGACGGTGCGGTGTTTGCGGAAACCGTCGTAGTTGCAGAAGATCGTGCCCGCGCCGACGTTTGCGCCGGCGCCCACGTCGCCGTCGCCGAGATACGATAGGTGGTTGGCCTTGGCGCCGCGTCCGAGCCGCGTCTTCTTGGTCTCGACGAAATTGCCGACGTGCGCTTCCTCTTCGAGCAGGGAATCGGGACGAAGATGCGCGAAGGGGCCGACCTGCGCGCGGGCGCGCACGGTGCTCGCCGTGATCACCGTGTAGGGCTTGACGACGACGCCCTCGCCGACGTCGGCGTCGTCGAGCACGGAACCGACGTCGATGCGCGCGCCGGCGCCGATGCGCGTCGCACCCCGCAGCCGCACCCCGGCCTCGATCAGCGCGTCGGGCTCGATCACGACGGTGTCGTCGATGCGCGCGTCGCCGCGAATCGTCACGCCCGCGCGGCCGTGCCGCTCGCGGATGCGCGCGAACAACCGCTCTTCCGCATCGTGCAGTTGGGCGCGGTCGTTGACGCCCACGAGCGCGTCGGCGTGGCCTTCGACGCTCGCGACGCGATCCGGCCCGAGCAGGTGCACGGCGTCCGTGAGGTAGTACTCGCCCTGCGCGTTGTTCGGGCGGAGCTCGCCGAGCACGCGCGCGAGCGCCTCCGTGCGCGCGGCGTACATCCCGGCATTGACTTCGGTGATCGCGCGTTGGGCGTCGCTCTCGAGATCGCGCTGCTCGCGGATCTCGAGCAATCGCCCCGCGGCGTCGCGCAAGATGCGGCCGTAACCGAACGGCTCCGCCACGCGGCAGGTCATGCACACGAGATCCGGCGATCCGGGGGCATCGAGCGCGGCGACGAGCGCCTTCAGATCCTCGGCGCGCACGAGCGGCGTGTCGCCGTACAAGACGAGAACGCGCGGGCTCGGGATACCCGAAAGCCCGATGCGCGCCGCATCGCCCGTGCCGCGTGGCGGGTCTTGAACGACCGTGCGAATCCGATCGGCGCCGAGCGCGCGCGCCAGGTGCGCTTCGATCTCGGGTTGCCCCTGCGTCACGACCACCGCCCGCTCCGCGCCGGCGTCGAACGCGGCGCGCAGCGGGTATTCGAGCAACGGACGACCCGCGAGCGGATGGAGCACCTTCGGAAGCGCGCTCTTCATGCGCGTGCCTTGACCGGCCGCGAGCACCACGGCGACGAACGAGTTCATCGCGGCGGATTGTAGACCGAATGCCAATCGGTATCGCGAGCGGATCGTTCGGGGTCGGAACCACGCGGGTGATCGCGCTGCCCGTCAGGCGCTGGCGATCACCGGTTGCTCGGTCGTCGGCAACCGTGAGCTGCTCGGACGCCCGAACGCGTTCGTGGTCGCCGTTCCGCGAGTACCCGAGACGCGCTTCGCCGTCAGTCGCCGGCGAGCGTTGGTTGCTCGGCAACCGCGGGGCTCTCGACCGTGCCCGACGCCCCCGGGGAGCCCCGGCCTTTATAACAAATCCCCAAGCCCACGAAACCGTCTTAGATTACGAATCCCGTCTCTTCTTTA
>QGUH01000224.1 GCA_003242355.1 Pseudomonadota bacterium | reverse complement strand
CCGAGCTCCGCACGCGGCCACGAGCGCGTGCCCGTGCTGCCCAGGGGCAGAGGTCGAAGCGTTCGACGACCTCGGCCGCGTAGCGCTCGTGGATCCGAACCACTTCACGGAAGGCTGCTTCCGTGGAGGAAAGGGGTCTGACCGGCGCGCTCACGCGTTCGGAGCCTATCAGCGGCGTTCATCAGCCGGAACCGGTACCCAGGTGCTTCGCAATTCGTACGCGAGCGATGGGAGACAAGGTGCGCGCCTCGCTGTTCCGGACGTGAACCGACATGATGTCTCCGCGCACGCGAGCGAATCTCGGTGTCATCGGAGCGTGCACTCGTGAGTACGCTCTTGACGACACATGCTGCTTGATGAAAGAGTGTGCGCCGATAGAGCGCGTTCATCAGTGCGCTCATCGAACCAGAGGACGGAGAATGGCCGTACGTAAGAAGAAGGCGTCGAAGACGGGCACGGGCGCGGCGAGGGCCGCCAAGGCCGCGAAGGCTGCGCCGGCCAAGAAGGCGCGCAAGAAGCGCAAGAAGAAGGCCGCTCCCGCGGCTGCTGCTCCTGCCGCGGAGAAGCCCGTCAAGAAGGCACGCAAGAAGCGCCGCAAGAAGAAGGCCTGATCGCGGCGAGCGCCGCCCGGCTTCGGCGAGGGGAGAGCCGGGCGGCGCTCGTACGCGGGTCTTCGGTGGGCGCTGCGGGCCCGCGGCGTTGGCGGACGGGAATCGATGAGGGGAGCGAGCAGTGCCGGCACACTGCTTCCGAGTCGTGGTCACTCCGTGGCACGACCGAGAATGCGATGGATGGCTCCCCAGGGGTCCTGGGCGGTAGAGAGTCGGACATACACCGCACCGTTGCGGCGTGCCCAGGTGCCCAGCTCGGTGAACAGGGCTTCGAGCCGAGCCCGGTAGGCCTCGAGAGCGGCGGCATCGAGGCTCACGTCCAAGGTTTCGTTCGTTTCGGCGTCTTCGAGCGAAACATCACCCTCGAAGTCGGGGTCGAGCTCCGCCGAATCGAGCACCTGAATCAGGATGACGTCGTGCCCGGCGGCGCGCGCGCGCCCGAGAGCATTGGTTACCGGAGTTTCGTCGAAGAAATCGCTGATCAAACACAGGATTCCGGGCCGTGCCGACTGCGCGACGAGGGTGCGAACCGCCTCGGCCAGGCCGGTGCCTCCGAATGCCTGGATGCGTTCGAGCTCCTGGCACACGCTGGCGAACGCCGCGCGCCCGCGGCGCACGGGGCTCGCGCGAACGAGGGGTACGTCGTTGCCCGTGCTTCGGGCGACACGGACCTCCGTGCGTCCGCCGCCCGCGAGCGCGAGGTAGGCGAGCGCGGCCGCCAGGCGCTGCGCGAGCGCGAGCTTGGGAGGATCGCCGAAGCCGAGCGATGCGGAGGCGTCGATCACGAGGCGTAGCAGCGTGTCCTCTTCGGCGCGGTAGAGCTTGGTCACGGCTTCGCGCGTGCGTGCGAAGGCGAGCCAATCGATGTGCCGCGGATCGTCGCCGGGCTCGTAACGGCGGTGGTCGAGGAATTCGGCGCTGCTTCCACGACGGCGTGCTGCATGCTCGCCCGCGCCCCCGGACCGTGCGGAGGAAACGAGCACTCGGCGGAGCGCCTCGAGCTTGCGCACAAACGCCGGATCGAGCAGGGACGCCGCCATGAGCCTCTCTACGCCGAGGCGTCCGGGGGAGGAGCGGGCGTCGTGCTGCTTGCGACGGCGGGGGCCGTCGCGGGATGGGCGTGCTCGGCACGGTAGCGGCGGCGCGCGTGCAGCGCGCCCGTGACGAGCAGGCCGATGCCGAGCAACGCCCACGTGCTCGAGGCCGCTGCACCCACGAGCCCATACAGGTCCGCATCACCCCCCGGAGAGCGGTAGCGATCGGCGACCACGAACGCGAAGGCCGGGGAGGGGGCCGCGATGAGCAGGGCGCTCTCACCGTTTTGCGTGAGAATGCCCGCGATGGCCATGGCGATGTACGGGCCGAAGAGGGCCGCGAACAACACACCCAAGGCGAGCACGCGCGGTGCGGTGGCGCCCTGGGCGCGGGCGCGCGTCCACACGCAGAACCCGATCAGGAACACGGCGAAGGCAGCGGCGTAGGAGCCCAGCGCCAGCGTCGAAAACACCTCGTCGCGCGTATCGGCGAGCAGGACGCCCGAGACCGTCGCGCCCCCCAAGCTCACCACTGCCGCGAGTGCCGCCGCCGTCCCCGCGCGGCCCACACCGGGGCCGAGCGCCCGCCACGCGCGCGCAGTGCGTGCCCGTTGCCAGCGGGCAACGACGCGCGGAGAGGGGCCGAGCGGCTCGCCGGCGACGAGAAAGGCCACGAACACGAAGAAGAACCAGGACGCGGCGATGCTGACGAGCACCCATTCGAAAGCATCGATTGCGAGCGCAGCCAGCGCCCCGAAGGCGGCGATCGGAGGAGCGCTGACGAGCATCCAGAGGCGGAGGCGCGTCGACCGGTCGTCGCTCTCGCTCGCCATGTTCGCGATCGTCACTTCGTAGAACAGCCATGCTGGAAGCACGGTCACGAGCAGGGGCGCGAGCACCAAGAACACGACGTACGGGAGTCCGAAATCCGCGCGCACGTATGCGGTCGGCAGCCACACCGGACCGCCTCGGGTCACCCCGGGCCAGAGCTCGTGGACGGCGAAGCTCAAGGCGACGCCGCCCAGCCCGTAAACCATCATCGCGAGCGGCAACCCCACGAAGAGGGTGACCAGGATCGAGGCCGTCGGCGTCGAAAGCTTGGAGCTCACCGCCAGACCGAACGCCACCGAGAGCGAGGCGATGAGCAGCAACACGGCGAAAGCGAGGAGCACTTCTGCCGGCGTGACGCCCCCGAACAGGAAGGACAGGGCGCCCACGGGAGCGAGCATCACGACGTAGAGCGAGACGTACGTGAGCGCTGCCAGGAATTTGCCGCGCGCGATGCCCGCGGGCGAGAGCCCCGTAAGCAAGAGCGCCTCCCAGGTGCGACCGCTCTTCTCGCTCGCGACGGTGGCCGCCGCCACGGCGGGACCCACCGACGTCACGATGGCGAACGCGAGCGAAAAGAAGGTGTGGAACACACCGGTCCCCACCTGGGCGGGCTCGGCCGTCACACTCAGCACGCCGCCAATCGACGCGATGAGCAGCGTGACGATACCGGTGACCACCGCCAGGATGATGGGGGTTCGCGGAAGGCGCGCGCTCTGTTTGAGCTCGCGAATCCACACGGGGTTCGGCTCTCGAGCCGCTTTGCGCAGCGCGAAGACGACGCGCCCGAACGGCCCGAGCGGCTGATCGGGAGGCGGCAGCGGTGGCGTGTGGGTCTGCAGGCTCACCCGAGCTCTCCGCGCGTGACTTCGAGAAAGATGCGTTCGAGCTCGTTGCGCTCGGGCTCGACCGCCACGATATCGACGCCTTTTCCGACGAGATAGCGCACGACGTCTGCCACGAACCGATCGCCCCCGTCGTACACCAGGACGAGCTGGCCACCCGCACCCGCCTCGACGTCGACGACTCCGCCGCCACCGCGGAGCAAGGGCACCACGGCTTCGGCGTCGCCGAGCACGCGCAAGCGGAGCCGCCGATGGGCACGCGGGGGAACGGGCGCACCACCCCGAGGGGTCGCTTGGGGCTCGACCGGGGACGCAGCACTGCCTTCGCCCGCAGGGCGCTCGCGCGCGAGCCGCTCGGAAATCTCGGCGATGGGCCCGCAGGCGACGAGCCGGCCGCGCTCGAGAATGCCGACCGAGGTGCACACGTCGCTGAGCTCGGTGAGGATGTGGCTCGGGAGGAAAATCGTTTTGCCGAGCTCGGCGAGCTCGAGCAATAGGTCGCGAATTTCGATGCGGGCGCGCGGATCGAGATCGCTCGCTGGCTCGTCGAGCACGAGCACTTTCGGATCGTGCAGCAAGATGCGCGCGATTTGAAGGCGCTGCTTCATCCCCTTGCTGAGGGCAGCCACGAGGCGCGCCTCGAGCTTTTCGAGCTCGGTGAGCTCGAGCACGGCATCCACGACGGTGGCTTCGGTGAGCCCGTACGCGTCGGCGAAGAATTCGAGGTACTCGCGAACGGTGATCCGCTCGTAAACGCCCGCGTGATCGGGCATGTAGCCGATGATGCGGCGCACCCGTTCGGGCTCGAGCGTCACGTCGATCCCGTCGATTTCCACGGTGCCACGCGTCGGCTCGAGCAGCGTTGCCAGGATGCGGATCGTGGTCGTCTTGCCGGCGCCGTTCGGACCGACGAAACCGAAAATTTCGCCCGCGTTCACCTCGAACGAAAGCCCCGAAAGCACCGGCTGACTGCCGTAGCGATGCCAGAGATCGCGGACGCGAATAGCGGGAGGCGGAGCGGTGACGTCGGCGGTGCCGTCGTCCGCCGTCGGGGTGGGCGCGGTGTTTGCGAGCGCCGTCGCCGCGCCGAGCGTCTCGTCCGAGCCCGCGCTCATGGAATGCCTCCCGTGCCGACGACGCGCACGAGGAGCCGATCGACGTCGACGGCGTAGCCGGAATCGGTGAGTCGCCCTTCGCCGCCTTCGATTGCCGCAATGAGCACGGGCACGTGATCCGACCAGAAGGCGACGTCGTG
Source organism: Pseudomonadota bacterium (assembly GCA_003242355.1). Lineage (GTDB taxonomy): Bacteria > Myxococcota_A > Polyangia > Polyangiales > Polyangiaceae > PMG-095. Next base: position 1,810 of record QGUH01000224.1, on the reverse strand, counting down.
GCTCAACGCGGGCTCGAGAGCCAGCCAAGCGCGCCCGAGCCCCGGGTGATCCGCTTCGAGGAGCTGCGCGAGTCGCGAGGCTTCGAGCGGCCGACCGCGCACACCGGGATAGGCGCCCCCGATGGGGCCGAGCGCACGCCCCTGCGACACGCGTACGCTTTCGCCGTCGGCGATGCGCGGAAAGTAGCTGGACTGCCCGCCCGGCACGCGCACGATGACCCCGAGCAGCGTCGCGGCGGTGCGGTTCTTGACGAGATAGTCCTGCCCGTCGGCGACGATGCTCACCCCGCCGGACAGATCGACGAAGCCGTCTTCGCGAACGAGCAGCGTCTGCCACGGGCGGGTCCGCACTCCGGTGAGATGAGGGCCGTCTCGATCGAGCACGAGCAGGCGCTCCGGGACGTCCTGCCCGGCGAGGTCGAGCACGTGGGATCGCGCCGCGGGGCGGATCACGAGGTCGCTCGACGAGGGCGTGTAAAACGCGCGGAAGCGCACGGCTGCGGCGCGGGTCATGCCGGCGCCGGCCTCGGCGAGCGTGAGCCGGCGCGCTTTGCCGGAGAGTCCCTTGCCGATCGTGCCGAAGGCGACCACGAGCCCGAACGCGAGCGCCGACCAGACGGGCAGGAGCGCGAGCGCGCGCAGCGGCCGCCCTCTCTTGGCTGCCAGGTAGAAGCCGAGCGGCCCCGCCAGCGCTGCGTACGCGAGCAGCGCGAGCGCCGAGACCGCGATCGTCCACCGTGAGGCCTGGTTCGGATCGAGCAGCTGCCGGATCGCGGTGACGTTGGAGCCCGACGGAGGAATTGCCGCATGGCGCAGCCCGACGTGGGGCCGGCGCTCGTGAGCGTGCCGTGCCAGGTCGGCGAGTTTGTGTCGCACCCAGGGATCGGTGACCACGTTCGGGACATGGGGATCGAACGCGAGCAGGTGCACTTCGCCGAGGCCGTAGCTCGCGCTCGCTCCCCAGGGACTCGGGCGCAGATTCCCACCTTGGTAGCTCGTCAGCGTGCTCGCGACCTCGCTGCTCGGTGCGAGCTCCACCTGAGAGGGGGGAGCGCTTCCGTCTTCCGACGGGACGAAGAAGCGATCGCCCGCGGTCAGCTCTGGGGGAGCCGGCGCGATTTCGGGGCGCGTGCCGACGAAATCTTCGAGCCAGGATGCTGCGAGGTCCTCGGGACGCGGGATTGCGAGCGCCAGGGCTCCGCCCGCGAGCACCCAGTGGGCGAGCGCCGCGCGTTCGGCGGCAGCGAGTTGCGAAATTGCTCGGCTGGAAGCGACGACCAGCGTCGCCGCCGAGTACCCCGCGGCAAACGTGGGCAGCACGAGGTCGCCCGTCGCCGGGTTCACCGGCGGGCTCGCCGCGCCGAGCATCGCCACACCCGAAAAACCGGGCGGGCTCGCGTGCGTCGAGGGAATCAGCATGCCGCGCAGCGCGGGAGCGAGCCGGCTCGGGGACTCGAGGTCCAGCACGAGCACGTCGATGCGCGGCGATTCGGAGACCGTGGCGATCGCGAGCTCGCGCCCGTCGTTGGTGCGGGCCACGATCCGCGGCGCCGAGAACGGGTCGAGCCCGCCGTGAGTCGGCGCTTCGACGCTCGCGCGCGCGCCGGGGGCGAGCGAGAAGGGGATGCGCGTGCGCAACGCTCCCCCTGGCCTGGAGGGCGACCGGCGTTCGACGTCGAGGAAGCCTTCGATCGGCGTCGCACCCGAGTTCTCCATTCGAACCAGCACGCTGCGCCACCCCGAAGCCTCCCCGTGCCTTCGCCACACGGGGCACCGGTCCGCACCGACCGGGGGGAAGAGTGGGCCCGGG
>QGUH01001222.1 GCA_003242355.1 Pseudomonadota bacterium | reverse complement strand
GCGTCAAGGGGCCGAGCGCCCTCATCAAGAGCCCCCCCAACGTGGGCGGCTTGCCCGAGCGCATGAAGCTCTCGCTCATCGAGCCTCTGCGCGAGCTGTTCAAGGACGAGGTGCGCCGCGTCGGCGACGCGCTCGGCATGCCGCGCGACGTGCTCATGCGGCATCCCTTCCCCGGTCCGGGCCTCGCGGTGCGCTGCCTGGGAGAAATCACGGCAGAACGCCTCGCGATCCTGCGTCGCGCGGATCGCATCGTGGACGAGGAAATCCGAGCGGCAGATCTCTACGACTCCGTGTGGCAAGCGTTCGCGGTGCTCCTCCCCGTGCGCAGCGTCGGCGTGATGGGCGACGGGCGCACGTACGAGGAGACCTGCGTGGTCCGCGCCGTCACTTCGAGCGACGGTATGACCGCGGACTGGGCGCGCCTCCCCCACGACGTGCTCGCGCGCATCAGCACGCGCATCATCAACGAGGTGCGCGGCATCAACCGCGTCGCCTACGACATCAGCTCGAAGCCCCCCGCCACCATCGAGTGGGAATGAGTCTGCGCCCCCAGCGCTTCGCCCGCCGCGCCCTCGTGGCCAGCCTTCTGGCGTTCGCGGCCGCGTGCACGCACGGCGCCGGACGCGCCGCCGTGTCCTTGCGGCTCGTCCGCAAACGGGGCGCCCCCCGCGACGCCGGCGTGTGGATCGACGAGGAGTACATCGGCCCGCTCTCGTACGTTGCTGCCCGCGGCGTCCGCCTGCCCGTCGGCAAGCACCGCATCACCGTCCGAAAGGCCGGCTACTTTCCCTGGGACCGCATGGTGGAGGCCGACCGCGAGCCCATCGTGCTCGACGTCACCCTCGACCCCATTCCCGACTGAGCGCCCGTCCCGCGGACGTTCACCCTCCACCAAACCCTCCGCGCTCAGCGTGCCACCGTCGCGCGCCTCTGGTATAAGGCGGCTCCCTCTGCTTCGGGGTGTACCTCAACCTGGTAGAGGGCCGGCTTTGGGTGCCGGCTGTTGCAGGTTCAAATCCTGCCACCCCGACCGCGCTGATTCGTGATTCTGCACGTTTCGCGCTCGCGGCTTCGCTTCTTCGTTGCGTGCGCTCGTCGGCGACGACGCCGGCGCCGCATCGTCGCGGGCGCGGAGCGAAGAAGGGGGCGGTCCTCGTCGCACGGGTGCTCGTTTTCGCCCATCGAGTGACCAGACACATGCCTGTTCGCGAGCAGGCACCGCTCGCGCTCGTTCTGGGGAATCAACACCGTGTACCGCTTGCCGCGGGCGTCGATCCGTCGCACGACGATCAGGCGGGGAGGGTAGCAAGCCGCGCTCGGCGTCCGACCGGCTGCGAACCAGCATGACCGCCGTCGACTCGCCAGAGCCGCACCTGTCGTCGGCTATCCGGAGCTCTGCGCGCGGAGCTCGACCTCGGCTGCGTGCGCGGGTTTCCCCAAGAAAACAGCGCAGCTACGCCGTGACCGTAAGGCTTCGGCCGAAGGCATGGTGCGGCGGCACACGAATCTCAAGCGAAACCATAGAGAAAGATATCCAACACCACGTATTTGAGACTGATTTTTCCAGAACACCGAACGAGCCGATATCTCCAACACGGAGGGCACCAAGGCGGCGCGGGCGCGAACGGGCCGCCCCCCGCATCGTCCCGGGATCCTCTTGTTCGGCCACCCGGCCAGAAACCCGGAGGGGCGCCATGACCTACGTCTCTTGGGGGCCCGTATCCTGGCCACACGCGGGACCCCGGGGGGTTGGGGCCACACGACCCGGGGAGTACCCGCTAAA
>QGUH01000223.1 GCA_003242355.1 Pseudomonadota bacterium | reverse complement strand
CGTGGTGATGGCCGCGAAGGGCAACAAAGCGCCCGCCACGGTCTGCGGCTTGATTTGCAGCGTGAGCCAGGCGCTGGTCCCGAGCCCGTAGATGAAGGCCGTCGAGTAGAGGACGGACAGCTCGTCGCGGGTGCGAAGCTCCGGCGCTTCCTCCGCGGCGCGCGCCGCGAGCGTCTTCGCGACGCGCAAGAGCTCGCTCGCGAGCCTTCGGTCGGCCTCGGTGGGCGCCGTTCGCACGAGCCTGTCGAGCTCGACGACGGCTTCCTCGTAGCGTGCCGCGAGCAACGCGTCGCTCGCGTCCCGATACTGCGCCTGCCACTCGTCGCGCGCCGTTGCCGCGCTCGCCGTGCCGAGCGGCGCGCTCAGCGCAAGCGCGAGGACGCCGACCAGCGTGACCGATCGGCGCCTCGTTTCGTAGGGGCGGCACGCGCCGCGCCTCCCCACCGGCGTCAGCTCGGCGGGGCCCCTCCCCACGCGGGCACCCTGCTCGGTGCCGCCGCCTTCCGCATGATTCGGCGCGTCCCCGACCGTTCGTCGTTCTAGGAGGAGCGCCAGGAGGCGGCTTCGTGGTGGCGCAAGGGAGCTCGTGCTGGGTCTCGTCATGGCTCTCCGGAATGCTCTCGGTTCACAGCCTCGCTCCGAGGCCGATGCCAAAGGTGAGCTCGCGCCGTTCGGCGAACACGGGCCCCACTCTGCCCCAACGCTCGCGCCGATCGAACTGCAACGAGGCGACCGTCGTGCCGTCGGGCAAGCGGTAGGCGAAGCGGGCTCCCGCGCGCGTGCGGAGATCCGCGAGCGTTTCGCGGGGACCGGGAAGCTCTTCGGCATACGCCCCGAGCGACTGGATCGACCCATAACTCTCGCCGAAGAGCGAAAGGGCGAGCTCGAAGGGCCCGACCTCACCGGAGAGACGAGAAGCCGCATAGCCGCCCACGCCGAAGTAGTAGTCACGCGCCGAGACCAGGCGCGGCAACACCAGCTCGTCGCGCTGAGCCGCCACGTACTCGCCGAGCGCGTAGGGCTGGATTCCGGAGAAGCTCGGCCCCGCCTCGACCGTCGCGTTGAGTTTGAAGTCGCCGATCTCCGCGAGGTGGTTGATGAAGAAGGCGATGGGACGCACCCCCGAGATGCGATCCCGGGCACGCAAGCCATCGCGATCGTAGTCGTGCAAAGAATAGATGAAGCCCGTCGCGGCGCCGAGCACCATGCTGCTGCCGCGGTGGACGGAGTCCGGATCCGGCGTCGCGCGGCGCGAGAAGTACCCGGCGAGCACGACCTGCGTTTCGAACCACAAATCGACGATGCCCGGTGGGCCCGCCGCAATCTCGAGCGCAATCCGACTCACGTTCGCGTCTCCGAACCAGTACGAGCGATTCACGGGCGCGGAGAACCCTCCGAGGCGAAACAGGGATGCGTCGAAGGCGACGCGCGCCTCTCCCGTGGTGAGCGCTGCGGCGCGCCCGCGCACGGGCTCCTGCACCGTGAGCGCGAGCGCCGCGCCGAGGTCGAAGCGGTGCCACGTGTCCAGCGGGAAGCCGTGCTCGTCGAGCCGTGAAGCCGTCCGCGGCGTGAGACCGTCGAGCCAGTCGTTCACCGTCTTGACGGGACCGAAGAGCGTTCCGAGCAAGCGATTCGTGAACGTCGGCCGACTGCGATCGAAGAACGCGGCGAGCTGGAACATCGCTTCGCCGATGGCGAGCCCGCCCATCGAGGTCACGAGCATGTCGTTCGCGCTGACCGTCTCGGTGACCTCACCGAAGTACTCCCAGAACAGCGAGCCCGCGATCGCGAAACCGAACGAGGCCGGCCACGTCAACCGGTTCGCGCGCGCCGCATGGTAGTAGCCGGTCCCCCCGAGCGGGTGGCCGATGAAGTTCGTTCCGAAGTGGTTGGTGTCGAGCCCGAACGCCTCTCCTACCAGCTTTTCACGGAACGTTTCCCACGAATATCCGAGGCGCCACTCGCGATCGAGATCGGTGGTCGTGATGTACCAGAGCACCCCGAGCGCGGTGATGCTCTGGTACTGCAAGAGCGCCCGGAGGTAATTCCGATCCCAAGCGTCGGTATACGCGAATACGGGCGGGTCGCGAAACTCGCTCAGTGCCAGGCTCGGACCCGCGGGAACGCTCACGGAGCTCGGTTCGCTTTCCGCCGGAGCCGGATCCGCCGCTCTCGTTTCGGCGGCTCGCGCGTCCACCGACCCGAGGAATAGCGATAGCAGGAGCGCCGAGCTCGCGTACGCGACTCCACGACCGTCACGGCGACCGGTGCGACGCATGCCGTTCCCCTGCCTCTAGCGAAAACCGCGCCAACGAGCCCTGGTGTCGAATACTCGGCAGAATCCCGCGCGGAGGCGCGCGCGAGATGACCCGAAACGAACCGGCGCGTGCCGTTCTCGCGCCGGCCGGCCCTCGCCCCGCTCGGACGACCGCACGCTCGGCCGGCGTGGGACTCGAGCGACGAGCGGTCCGGAACGAGCCGGGGAACGCCGCGCACCCCTTGCGACGACAGCCCTCGGAAGCGCAGGCTCTGCGGAGAATCTCGGCGAGACTCGGCGGAGCCCGGGGTCCCGCGTGAGCCACGCGACGGCACGGGGTTTGCTCGGCTTCGACGAGAAAGAAAGCAGGAGAACCAGATGACGATCGACATCGGAATCGGCCCGGACGAACGCGAGGAAATCGCCAAGGGGTTGTCCCGCGTGCTCGCGGACACCTACACCCTCTATTTGAAGACCCACAACTTCCACTGGAACGTGACCGGTCCCATGTTCCAGACCCTCCACCTGATGTTCGAGACGCAATACAACGAGCTCGCGCTGGCGGTGGACCTGATCGCCGAGCGCATCCGCGCGCTCGGCTTCCCCGCTCCCGGCACCTACAAGCAATTCGTACGACTGTCGGCCATCAAGGAAGAGGACGGAGTCCCGAAAGCGGAAGAGATGGTCCGCCTGCTCGTCCAGGGACACGAAACGGTCGCCCGCACCGCACGCGAGGTCTTCCGTTCCGCCGAGGCCGCGAACGATCAGCCGACCTGCGACCTTCTCACTCAACGGATGCAGGTCCACGAAAAGACCGCCTGGATGTTGCGCAGCCTGCTCGAGTAAACCGAGCGGCGCGAGCCTCGTGCGAGGCTCGTCGCGGAGGCGTCGCGGTGTTCCCGCGAGGCGTTCCCGAACCTCAGTCGCTCCTCGAACGCCGATCGGCTCCCACCGATCGGCGTTCTTGCATTTCGGGAACCGCTCCCACACGGCACGCACGAAACCCGCCCACCTGCTCACACTCTCACACTCCCGCATACGGCACCTCACCATTCGAGAGTGATCGGCACGAACCAGACGCAGCACGGTATTTTCGAGTTCGTCGAAGAGCCACGCGTGCGGCCGGCTGCTCGCAACGAAGCGTGAGGCGCAGCTCACACGAGCCGTTACGGCACGGAGCGTGCTAGCCGCGAAAACGAAGAGGCGTCGAGCTCGCCTTTTCGATCGGCCGCGTACGAGTCGCCGTTTTCAGTCGAGACGGCACGAGACCGAAAATTCGTTGATTGACGTCTGTCGTCCATTTTTGACTCGACAGTCTCTTCCGTGCTCGCGATCTCGAGCTCGAGCAGCGCACGCAAAAAGCGCCCGTCGAGCTCCGGAACCAGACGCTCGGTCGGCCGCGGGGCGCCGCCGGACTCGAGCTCTTGCACCCGGCGCTGAATCAGCGCGCCGAGCTGCTCGAACGCGCGGTCGAGCTGCGCGAAGGCCAAATCCATGGTCTGATTGCTACACCGAATCGGCGCCCGCGCCGAAGCTCATCGCGCGACTTTTCGGACGGTGTCCCACGTGCGCGTCGTAACGGCCTCGCCGAAAGTCTCCTCGATGAGCTTCATGAACACGGGGCCTTTCGGGCTCGGCACGTACGCGGAGAGCACCTCTCGCCCTTTCACACACAGAATGCGTGCCCCGTCGACCTCTCCCGGGAGCTTGGGTAGCTCGGCCGGCTCGCTCTTCAGAAACGTCACCACCTGCTTGGCGCCTTTGGGGAGCCGAAACGCTCGAAACGGATCCGAATCCAAGAGCGCTTGCAGCGCCTCGATCGGCCGCACGAACGTGAGAAAGGTCCTGCCGAGCGCTGCCTGCATCGCCGCCTCCGCCTTGCGCTCCAAGGCGGCCTCCGCGGCGGCGCGCCCGCTGAACACGACGTTCCCACTCGACAGCACCGTTTTCACTTCCGTGAAGCCGGCCGTCTCGAACGCCCGCGCGAGCTCGGGCATCTTCGCGTTCAGGGGACTGACTCCGCGCAAGAAGGCAGCGTAACGGGGCATCGCGATTTCCTCGTTTCACCGGTCTTTCGAACGGGCCGCCGCTCACGGACGGCGCCACCAGTCGGCGAAAATACCCGATCCCGACGCCGGTCGGCGGTTGGCGAGCATTCCGCGGGAAAAATCGCGCGAACGGCGACTCCTATCGTGGAATACGAAGTCACGCGGAAGGCCCGCAATCGATCCCCGTCGCGCCGCCCGGCTGCTACCCTTTCGGAGCCATGGATCAGCGTCCGTTCGGGCCGACGGGGAAGCGCGTGGCGCGCATCGGTCAAGGCACTTGGAAGATGGAAGAGGACGATCGCGCGGCGGCGATCGCCGCGCTGCGACTCGGCCTCGACCTCGGCATGACTCACATCGACACCGCGGAGCTCTATGGATCGGGGCGCGTCGAAGAAATCATCGGCGAAGCGATCGCCGGGCGCCGCGACGAGGTGTTTCTGGTGAGCAAGGTCTTGCCGGACAACGCGAGCCGCAAAGGAACCATCGACGCGTGCGAACGCAGCCTGAAACGTCTCCGCACGGAGTGGCTCGACTGCTATCTGCTCCACTGGCCCTCACACCACCGGCTCGAGGAAACGATTGCCGGGTTCGAGCACCTGCGCGAGCAAGGCAAGATCCGCGCGTGGGGCCTCAGCAACTTCGACGAGCACGAGCTCGGGCTCGCGCTCGCCATCGCGGGGCCGAATCGGATCGCGTGCAATCAGGTCTTGTATCACCTGCGCGAGCGGTCGATCGAGCACGCGGTTTTGCCCTACTGCGCGGCGAACGGCATCGCCGTCGTCGGGTACACGCCGTTCGGGCGCTCGTCGTTCCCGCCCGGCGGCACGAGCGGCAAGGCCCTGCAGAAGGTCGCCGATCGCCACTCGGTCACGCCGCGGCAGGTCGCGCTCGCGTTCCTCACCCGAAAACCCGGGCTGTTCGCCATTCCGAAGGCGTCCAACGTCGAGCACGTTCGCGAGAACGCCGCCGCCGCGGAGCTCGTGCTCGACACCGAGGACATCGCGACGCTCGAAGCCGCATTCCCGCTCGGCAGCCGGCGCAGCGGAGTACCCATCCTCTGATTCGTCGATGCCCTCGCCCGGGAGCATTACGGGAAAATGTCCCACTTGTCGGCGAGGTATGCCTCGATGCGCTCGCGTTCGGCCGTGCTGACGCCGCGTGAGTAGAGGATGAGCTCGCCGATGCGGCCGTGGAACCCCGTCGGACACTCGTCGTAGGTGTTCTTGCCGACGAAGTTTTGCCGGCGCACCACGTTCGCGGGGAGCGAAATGGTCGTCGGCTTGCCGGTGATCGCGCCGTTCAGGCGGAGCTCGACGAGCCCGGTGCTGCTTTGCACGATGGTCCCGAGGAGGCGGCGTTTGGCCTCGAATGCGTTCTCGGTGCCCTCCACGGGCTCGTGCAGGACCTCGTAGTAGAGCAGATTCGGCGTGTGCCGGCCGAACTCGATGTCGTCGCCGTCGTCGCCGTTCGACAGGCTCAGGATGCCGGCACACATTTCGTTCACCTCTGCTTCGGCGACCACGAAGAAGCTCGCCCCCTCGAACGAGGCGAATCCCTCGGGCAGCCGGAGCGCGTCCTTCTCCGTCTCGCTGTCGCTCCCGTCGAATTCGATCATGGGCAGGCCGGAGGGCATCGTCACGCGCCGGGGCTGTAGCTCCGCGTTCGACTGGACCGCGTGCTGCTCCCGTCCCGACTGATCCAACCAGCGGGACACGCGCTCTTCTCCCTCGACGAGCGTGGTCTCCACTCCCTGATCCGCCATGAACCAGAGCTCCATTCTCTCGCGCGACAGGTCTGGGACGCCGCCCGTCGCGTTGCCGCCGGTCGCCGTACCGCCCGTTGCGCCGTCTCCGCCGGAGCCACCGGTGCTCGCGCCGCCCGTGCTTCCGCCGCCTGTGCCTGCGCTGCCGCCGCTCGGACTCCCGCCACTGTCCGTGCCGGCTTGCGCGTCGGTGCCGCCGTTGGCGGTGCCGCCGTTCGCGCTCCCGCCCTGCGCGCCCCCGCCCGTCGAGCTGTCTCCACCCTGTCCCTTATACCAATCCCCGACCCCCGAAACCGGCCCTAAATCCCTTATCCCGTCTTCGTT